>JANLRE010000625.1:0-20438 GCA_031368205.1 Fimbriiglobus sp.
GACGTGATGATGCCCAAGCTGAGCGGGTTTGAAGTGTGCAAGCGACTTCGTGCCGACCCGGTGACGGCGAACGTCGGCATCCTGATGGTCACGGCACTCGATCAGCCGACCGACATCGAACGCGCCGTCGAAGTGGGCACGGACGACTTCGTGACGCGGCCCATCAACAAAACCGAACTACTACTGCGTGTTCGCGCACTGCTCATCGCGATTCCCGAACCGACGCCGACCGACCGCACGTTGGCGTACTTCCGCCGCGTGCAACAAGGTACGCTTTCCTAATTGACCTGCGAAATTATGACCACTCCGAATAGCAATGTGATTTTGAAGCCCCAAAAAGCTCAACCTTTTTTCGGGCGGCACCCCTGGGTGTTTGCCGGTGCGGTGGAGCGGATTGAAGGCAGACCGCGTGATGGCGACGTGGTCAATCTCATGTCCGCGACGGGGAGTTTCGTCGGACGCGGGCTGTTCAATAGCCAAAGCAAAATCATCGTCCGGCTCTACTCGTGGGAGCCAGAAGCCCCCTTGGATCGGGCGTTTTTCAAGGCCCGGCTCGAACGCGCCATCGCGCTGCGACACGATGTTTTGAAACTCAACACCGGACCGAACGCGGCCTACCGGGTGGTGTTCAGTGAAGCGGATTTGCTCTCCGGAGTGGTCGTGGATCGGTACGCGGACTACCTCACGGTGCAGTTCACCTCACTCGGGATTGCGAAGCAAAAGGCGATGTTCGGCGAAATTCTCATGGAATTGCTGAACGCGAAAGGCATCTATCTTCGCACCGAAAAGGGGATCGGCCAACTCGAAGGGCTGGAGCTTCACGACGGCATGTTGTGCGGCGAGCCGCCCCCTGCCGAACTGATTATTCAGGAAAACCACCTGCAATTTGCGGTGAATCTGACCGAAGGCCAGAAGACCGGCTACTACCTCGATCAGCGTGACAACCGGGTGGCAGTCGCCAAACTTGCACTCGGTCGGCGGATGCTGGATGCGTTCAGTTACAGTGGCGGCTTCGGGTTGTACGCCGCCAAGGCGGGGGCGACGGAAGTGGAATGCGTGGATGCTTCCGAACCGGCACTGAAACTCGCGGAACGCAACGCCATCCTGAACGGCCTCGGGCAGTTGACGTTCACGCAACAGGACGTGTTCGGCTACCTCGACAAACTCGTCACCGCTGGCCGCAAGTTCGACCTGATTGTTCTCGACCCGCCCAAATTCGCCCGCAACCGCGCCGCCATTCCGAAGGCGATGCAAGGCTATCGCAAACTCCACCAACAAGCCCTAAAACTGCTCGACCGTGACGGCGTGCTGGTGTCGTGTTGTTGCACCGGATTGATTTCGCAAGAGATGTTTGAAGATACGATCGCCCAAGTCGCAGTCGAATCCAAACGCGACCTACAAATCCTCGAACGCCGTGGCCCGGCCCCCGATCATCCCGTTGCCGTCACCTGCCGCGAATCCGGCTACCTGAAGTGCGTCATCAGCCGGGTGTTCTAACTTCTAAAAACTCCCGCACCGTGGTGACGCGGTGTTGGGTTGCTGCCGCGAAGACGGCTTCGCACAAGGCGATGGTTTCGAGGTTGTCCCGCCCGCTGATTTCGGGTTCGTGGTTGTCTTCGACTGCACACAGCAGTTGGGCCATTGTGCCGACGAACGCATCCGGGAACCAGACTTCGTTCCACGTCGGGCGTATCCATTCTCCGGGTTGTTGGCGGGTACTGTACTCAATGGTGCTGGGGGTCTGGGCGGGGTAGCTGGGCCAGCCGATCGTGCCTTGGGCCAACCCGTCGGTGCCTTCCACCCGCCACCGGATGAGCACGTCGCCGGCCACGCCTTCCTTACACGGTCCAGCCCACACGTCGTCCCACGCACTTGCACGAACGCCGCTGCCGTATTCGAGGATGTACAGGTTCAGCCCGTCGCGGTGCGGAAACTTCGTGCGTGGGTCGGGGCGGGTGCTGGCAAGGACACGGTCCGGCGTGCCCAACCAATAGCGGAACGTGTCGAGGTGGTGAATGCTCATCACGAACGTGGACAGCGACGGCAACCCTTCGGCCCACGGCATCCAGTGCGGTACGGCGCGCATTTCGATGCTGGCAAACACCGGGTCGCCGATCCAACCGCGATTCAGCAAATCCTTCATGGCCCGCACCGATTGATCGAACCGCATGTTCTGGTTCACGCCGAGGGCAATCCCGGCGCGGTCACACCGTTCAACTAAATCGCGGGCGTCGTTCACGGACAATGCCAGCGGCTTCTGCGCGAGAATCCCCCGCAACCGCCCGGCCCCGAGTTCGACGGCGCGACGGATTAATTCCGGTTGCACGTCCGGTGGCACGGCCACATCTAGTATTTCAATCTCGGGGTCACGCAACAGGTCTTCGATACCGTCATGAACTCGTGGAATGCCGTGCAACGCCGCAACCGACTTCGCTTGGTCCAGTGTCCGCGACGCAATCGCAAGCGGGTTGAACCCCGCGTTGTGGTACGCCACCAGATGACAATCCCGCATGATGAACCCCGCGCCGACGCAGCCGATTCGCCAATCGCGCCGGCGGGGCAGTTGCGGCAGGTAGTTCAGGGGGAGTGTCATCGGGGTGTCACTTTCGCGGCCGGTGGTGGATTCGCTAAGCCGTGTTGGTTGAAGCCGGGGTCGTACATTTCAGCCAACTCGTGATCGCGGCAAACAGGGCCATTCCCAGAACGTTCCGCGCTGTCTTTTCATACCGAGTGGCAACCCGACTTCAATGAACTGTTTTGATCGGTGTGGCGCGGGCGTTTCTAATAGAGCATTGAGTTGCAGCCAGACGGTGAACGAATAAAATGCCAATTCGATACCGTGTCACTCTGTGGTTGGTAATTGATGTTCATTCGATCCGTGACCGTGGCGTTGCTTCTTTCGCTCACTCCCTCCGTCTGGTCGGCGGAACCAACTTCCTCCTTGCTCCAACAACTCGCACAGGAGCCGGTCGCCGATCTCGCCAAGGCCGCTCGTGAGCGGGGCGACGCCGGTCGGGGCGCGGTGTTGTTTTTCCAGCCGTTCCTGACCTGTGCGAAGTGTCACGACGGCGAGACCGGCACACAACTCGGGCCGGACATCGCAAAAGCGGGCAAGGAGGCGACTGCGGATTATCTTGTCGAATCAGTGCTGTTCCCCTCGAAGGTCATCAAAAAAGGATACGAGACGGTCACGGTCGTCACGACCGATGGCCGGTCTTTCACCGGGCTGCTCGCTGATGAAAAAGCCGACGCGATCACACTGATTGATCCTTCCGCCAACGGAAAGCGGCTCGTCATTTCCAAGACCGACGTCGAGAAACGGAACGCACCGAAACAATCGCTCATGCCGGAAGGGCTGGTCAATCTCCTTTCGGATCGACAGCAGTTTTTGGACCTCACCAAGTACCTCATCGAAGTCGCCGAAGGTGGGCCACCGCGAGCGAGGGAACTCCGCCCCGCCGTCACAACACTGGTGATTCCGGAATACGAGACGGACATCGACCACGCGGGCCTGATTCGCAAGTGGGACGGCAAGAGTTTGAATCGCGGTGAGGCAATTTACACGCGAGTGTGTGCGAACTGCCACGGCACGATGGATCAAGCCGGTTCGCTCCCGACTTCACCCAGGTTCGCGTCGCACCTCTTCAAGAACGGCAGCGACCCCTATAGCCTGTATCAGACTCTCACGCGCGGCTACGGCCTGATGGCAGCGCAGACCTGGATGGTGCCACGACAGAAGTACGACCTCATCCACTACCTCCGCGAGACGTACCTGAAGCCGCACAACCCAACGCAGTTCCCGACGACCGACCCAGCGTACCTCGCATCACTCCCCAAGGGCACGACGGTGGGTCCAGCCCCCATGAACGTTGAACCGTGGGTGACGATGGACTACGGGCCGAGCCTGATGAACACCTACGAGGTCGGCGGAGCAGGACCAAACATCGCGTACAAGGGCATCGCCGTGCGCCTCGACTCGGGCGCTGGGGGCATATCACGCGGAAAGCAGTGGGCACTGTTCGACCAGGACACGATGCGATTCGGGGCGGCCTGGACTGGCGATCGGTTCATCGACTGGAAGGGCATTCACTTCAACGGCCAGCACCAAGTCCATCCGAAGCTCGTCGGAGACGTTCACCTCACGAACCCGGTCGGCCCCGGCTGGGCCGACCCGGCCACGGGCAGCTTCAAAGACCCGCGGTTCCTCGGTCATGACAAGCGACCCTACGGCCCGCTCCCGAAGGAGTGGGCGAAGTTCCGTGGCGTGTACCACTTCGGCGACCAAACCATCGTTTCGTACACCGTCGGCGACGCGACTGTGCTGGAACTAGCCGGTGCGGAACTCGACGCGAAGAAGGCTACGGAAGTCGTGTTTACGCGCACACTCGAAATCGGGAAGTCCTCACGCGACCTGCTCGCCCGTATCGCCCCGACCGGCGTTGCCGCGACTGGCGTAGCCGCGATAGTAATTGGTGACAATCGGGTGTCACTGGAGGATCACGACGGGTTCACGTTGCTCCGTGTTCCGGCGGCGGCCACGCCAACGCGGGTCAAGGTGTTGATGGCCAAGGGTGGTTCGACTTTGCTTGCGGAAATAGCCAACACGACTCCGCCGCCTCAGTCGCTCAAGCCGCTGACCGAGGGCGGCCCGAAGCGGTGGCCGGAGGTGCTCAAGGCCGGCGTTGCGATCGGCAAGAACGACGAGCCGTTTGCCGTCGATACGTTCGCCTTGCCCGAGCGGAACCCGTGGAACGCCCAACTCCGCCTCACGGGTTTCGATTTCTACCCGGACGGCAAGCGCATGGCCGTCTGCTCGTGGGACGGCGACGTGTGGCAGGTGTCCGGCCTCGACAACCTCGCGGGCGGGCTGACCTGGCAGCGGATCGCATCGGGCCTGTTCCAGCCGCTCGGGTTAAAACTCCGCGACGGGGCGATCTTCGTCTGCTGCCGTGACCAGATCGTGAAGTTGCACGACCTCAACGGCGACGGTGAAACCGACTTCTACGAGTCGTTCAACAACGATCACCAAGTGACGGAACACTTCCACGAGTTTGCGATGGGCTTGCAGACCGACGCGGACGGCAACTTCTACTATGCCAAGAGCGGCCGGCACGCCCTCCCGGCTCTCGTCCCGCATCACGGCACGCTCTTGAAGGTGAGCCAAGACGGCGCGACGACGGAGATTCTGGCGACCGGGTTCCGCGCCGCGAACGGCGTCTGCCTGAACCCAGACGGCACGTTCTTCGTGACCGACCAGGAGGGCTTTTGGACGCCGAAGAACCGCATCAACCTCGTCACCAAGGGCGGGTTCTACGGCAACATGTGGGGCTACACGGACATCACCGACCCGTCCGATTCCGCGATGAAGCAACCGCTGTGCTGGATCACGAACGACTTCGACCGCTCCCCGGCGGAACTGATTTGGGTCACGTCCGACAAGTGGGGGCCGCTGAAGGGTACGCTCCTGAACACCTCCTACGGCCACGGAAAAATCTACGTCGTCCCGCACGAAATGGTGAACGGGCAGGCCCAGGGCGGGGTGTGTGCACTACCGCTGCCGACGTTCCCCACCGGGATCATGCGACCGCGATTCCACCCGACCGACGGCCAACTCTACGTGTGCGGGATGTTTGCGTGGGCCGGGAACCAGGCCGCTCCGGGTGGGTTCTACCGCGTCCGCTACACCGGCAAACCAGCCGACCTGCCCGTCGGCTTGAAGGCGAAAGCAGGCGGCGTGGAACTCACCTTCACCGACGCACTCGATGCAAAGAACGCGGCCGACCCGAAGAACTACGAGGTCAAAGTGTGGGGCTTGAAACGGAGCCAGAACTACGGGTCCAAGCACTTCGACGAGAAGCCGCTCGTGGTCACCAAAGCAACCGTGTCCGAGGACGGAAAAAATGTGAAACTCGACCTCCCCAACCTCGCCCCGACGTGGGGCATGGAGATCAAGTACCGGCTGAACGGGGCGGACGGGCGACCCATCACGGGCGTGATCCACAACACGATCCATGTCTTGGAGAAGTGATCCTCAAGCAAATGTCCGACGTGTTGGTCTGTAGCACCATTGCTAGGAATTGCCGCCGCGATCAGCGGCTGGCGTAAGTGATGGAGATACGACTCGGGGGACTGGCAAATCGTTCTGGCACTCGGTCGTCAACGGGTTTTCGGCCCTGAAAGGGACGTTCTGTTAGCCCAGGGCCATGCCCTGGGGGCCGGGCTGGGGACCGGGCAACGGTCTGGTTTTCGGCCCCGTCTCGACCGTTCCATCCCGACGCTGGCCAAACGCATACCCTTCCCTTCCCTCGTTCCCAGGGCATGGCCCTGGGCTGACGGAACGTCCCTTTCAGGGCCGCAAACCACGAGCATTGACCCGCAGAAAAATTTACCAGGCCCGAGGCGCAGAGGCACAGAGCAATCCAAAACAATTTGAATGGATTGCTCTGTGCCTCTGCGCTCTCTACGCCTCTGCGGTGAACATTCTTGTTTTTGTCCCCAAGAGTATCTACCTGCGCCCCGGCTTTCGGCACGCTTGGGGCCGGACTTGACACTAATTCTGCGGGTGGGTATCTGGCCGACCCGGCGCGCAAGGATCGCGCACCGGATCACCTGGGGGACGACCGATGACCGCCCGTTGCGCAATGCTTTCTTGCCGAATCATGCTGGCTTTCGGGCTGGGTTTGATGGCAACGGGCGCTTCTGCGGCCGAAAACCCCGTGGGTAAGCTCGTTGCTGAAGTCATTCCGCTCGACCTGAAATCGGTCGATCCGAATTACGTCAAAAGTTTGATGCACACCCGGCCCGACAAACCCTACGACGACTCGGTCATTAACGAAGACGTCCGGCGGTTGTTGAACACGCACCTGTTTGTGCCCGGTTCGGTCAGTGTCTCGACGGCAATTAGTGCCGACGGCCGCGTCACGGTTTTTGTGAAGGCACGGGAACTGACGGGGGTTGCCCAAGAGGTGCTCTATTTTGGTGCGCAACACTTGTCGCAAAGCGAGTTGCAAGACTTGACGCAAATCCGCAAAGGCGGGCCGATGAACCCCGGCACGAACGAACTGGGCAAGCAAGCGATTCTGAACAAGCTCCGCGAAGACGGCCGCTATTACGCCAGCGTGCAGCTAACCGAAGGCAACAGCATCAACGACACGAGGGTTGTCTACCAAATCGTGGAAGGCCCCATCGTCCGGGTGAAAGCGATTGAGTTCCGTGGCAATCAAATCGCCGCGACCGGGCGGTTGAAAACCCAGACCGTGACCGGCACGCCGCTGTTCCCACGGATTGTCACCGCGCTGTCGCCGAAATTTACGCCCGGCAGCATGGAAGAAGACAAGAAAAAGATCATCGACTACTACCACAAACTCGGCCACCTGGACGCGATGGTGAACGAAGAGATTGTGCCGGGGACGAACGACATCAGCGAAGTCACGTTGGTCTACCACGTCCACGAAGGCCGCCCCTACACGGTCCGCAACGTCCGGATCGACGGGAACAAAATGTTCACCGAAGACCGGCTGCGTAAAGTCACCGATTTGAAACCGGGCAAGACCTTCGATTCGGACATCGTGCAAGCGGACGAAAAGCGGATCGAAATGTTGTGCGGCAACGGCGGGTTAAAGACCTTCGTCCAGACGGAAAAGTACGTCGTCCCGAATCAACCCGGCGTCGTGGACGTGCATTACCACGTCGTCGAACAGAACCGCGAACCGTACCGCATCGGCAACATTATCATCGAAGGGAACACGATCACCGATCAGCGGGTGATCCTCAACCAACTCGGGTTCTTCCCCGGACAAATCCTGCAATACCCCAAGCTCGAAGAAGCCCAATATAACTTGATGCGGTTAGGGATTTTCGACCAGGAAGACCCGCCGAAGGTGGATGTGATTCAAGACGAAGCGAACGGCGACTTCAAGGACATTCGGGTGCGGGTGAAAGAAACCCGAACCGGCATGGTTGCCCTGCAAGCCAACGTGAACTCCGACGCCGGGGTGAACGGGTCGCTGACGCTCAATCAACGCAACTTCGACATTCTCCGGGTGCCGACCAGCCTCGACGACCTCTTCTCCGGCAAAGCGTTCCGGGGGGGTGGCCAAGAGTTAAAGATCGAAGCGATGCCGGGGACGATTTTCCAGCGGTACGCGATCACCTTCCGGGAACCGTACCTCTTCGACAGCAAGTTCGGCTTCACCGGAAGTGGGTATTACTACAACCGCCAGTTCGTGGAGTACAACGAAGCCCGCGTCGGCGCGCGCGCCGCGTTTGATTACCGCTTCACAGACAATCAATTCTGGCGGGCGACACTCACGACGCGGATTGAAGACGTGAACATTACCCAGGCACCGTACTGGGCACCGCCTGCCATCACCAATGACGTGGGGCATTCCACTGTTCTCGGGTTGCGGGCCGGTATGACACGCGATACCCGTGACAGTTACCTGATGCCGACGAGTGGTAGCGTCGTGGACTTCGGCGTGGAACAGGTGCTGGGGGATTATCAGTTCCCGATCGGGACCGTTGAAGCGAGCAAGTTCTTCACCATCTGGCAACGCAAGGACGGGAGCGGTAAGCACGTCCTCGCCGCGCGAACGCAAGTCACCGTGATGGGCGGCAACGCTCCGGTGTTCGAGCGGGTCTACGCCGGGGGGATTCGTAGTTTCCGCGGCTTTAGTTTCCGTGGCGTTGGCCCGAACGAGAACCAACTGAATGTGGGTGGCACGTTCGCGTTCCTCAACAACATCGAGTACCAAGTTCCGATCCTGGCGAACGACAAGCTCTACTTTGCGAGTTTCATCGACCACGGTACCGTCGAACGGGGCTTCGGCATCAAAGACTATCGCGTCGCGGTCGGTGTCGGTTTGCGGATCGTCGTCCCCGCCCTCGGCCCGTTGCCGATCGCCCTCGACTTCGCCGTGCCCCTTACGCGATCGCCTTACGACAGCAAACAACTTTTCAGTTTCTACATGGGCTGGGGTATCGGGCAGTAACGGGTTGAAATACTGTAACGGTGGTCGGGTCACTCGTTCAGACCCGGTCACCGTGTCCCGTTCAAATGGTAGCCGATGTCCAACCCGACGGATGCGTTGTTACACTACCGGCCCTGGCGTGGGGAGTTGCACGGGCCGGTGTACGGGTCCGTAGCGATGGCACGGGTGTCGCTGAAGTTGATGTTTCGCCGCAAGCTGTTCTGGGCGCTGTACGCCCTGGCTGCCATGATCTTCTTCTTCTTCTTCTACGGGCAATACCTCGTCGTCTGGATTCAGATTCAAACCGCGAACCAGACTGTTCCCCTACTCGGGGTGCCGATCAAAGTTGCGGAGCTTTTGAAGTTCCTGGACAAGCTGAACCTCAACGGGTCGGCGCACACCTACGGCAATTTCATCTGGTTTCAGGGCTACATCAGCATGATCGTCCTCTCGCTTGCGGGGGCGGTGTTGGTGGGCAACGATTTCCATCACGGCAGTTTGCCGTTCTACCTCTCGAAACCGATCGGGCGGTGGCACTACATTCTTGGCAAGTGCCTGGGTGCTGCCGCGTTCGTCAACCTACTCACCACGATCCCGTCGCTGATTCTCTACATCCAAGCCGGGCTGCTTTACGATTGGCAAACCTACTACTTCGAGCACCTCCGCCAACTCGTCGGCATCCTGGCGTATGGTGCTATCCTAACCGTCACACTGAGTCTCTTGCTCGTCGCCACATCGGTCTGGGTGCGGCGCACGGTACCCCTGGTCATGGTCTGGGCCGGGGTGTTCGTGCTGTGTCGGATGTTGGGCGGATTTCTCGTGGACGGCCAACGCTTCCATGCGGCATGGCGGTTGATTGATTTGTGGAATGACCTGTACATCGTCGGCCTATGGTGCCTCGGTGCCGAACCCGAAACTCCCCGAGTGAATACCCAACCTACAGTCTGGCATGCGGCCCTCGTAGTCGGTGGCGTGTGTGGACTCTGCTTGCTTTACCTGCGCCGGCGAATCCTAGCGGTGGAAATCGTTTCGTGACCAAACCGAGCCACGACCGTTCGGGAGTGGCCCAAACTTCCACGCACGAAACGGCGTGTAGCAGGCGATGCAGCGGTTCGAGTGATGTTGATTGGGCCACTCCCTGACGGTCGTGGCTCGGATAATCGCAGCAATGTGGAGATTAGGACCATGAGCCGATTGCAGATCGAGGAGCCGACCTTGAATCGTGACGCGAACCCCACACCGCCGCCGGTTGCTAAATTGCCCAAGACTACGACGTTGTTGCGTTTTGAAGATGTCTCGAAATGGTACGGCTCGGTGCTGGCGTTGAACCAAGTTTGGTTTCCGCTCTCGGCGGGGATTACGGGCCTAGTCGGCGCGAACGGGGCGGGGAAATCGACACTGATTAAACTCGCTACGGGGCAAGTCCGGCCGACGATCGGCACGGTGAAGGTTTGCGGCATTGAGGCCTGGAACTGGGAAGCCCGCCGACTCGTCGGCTATTGCCCCGACCACGATGCGTTTTACGAAGATATGACCGGCCGCGAGTTCGTGTTCACGATGGCGAAACTCTGTGGCTACACGCGCCAGGAATCGCATCGGCGCAGCGAAGCGGTGCTGGATCGGGTGGGCATGAGCGATCGAGCCGACCGCAAGCTGCGAGGTTATTCCAAAGGAATGCGGCAGCGGATCAAACTGGCACAAGCCCTGTTGCACGACCCAAAATTGCTGATCCTCGATGAACCCCTTTCCGGCGTGGACCCGGTGGGCCGGCAAGAACTGCTTGAACTGTTCCGTAGCCTCGCCGCCCAAGGGAAAGCACTGCTCATCTCTAGCCACGAACTCGAAGAATTGGAGAAGCTCACCAACGAAGTCATCATCATGGCCCGTGGCCGCATTGCCGATCGCGGGACCGTGCAAGAGATCCGCGACCGCATGGAGAACTTCCCCCTCAGTGTCCGCATCGAAGTCGATAACCCGCGAAAACTCGCCCAATTACTGCTTCAAGACACCATGCCGGACGTACTCGGTTGCGACCTGGGTACGGGCGACCACGATGGCTCCGTGTTGGTACGGATCAAACGCCCGCGCCACTTCTTCCAATCGTTCGGCCGCGTCATCGTCGAAGGGATGCTCGACATCCGCCGCCTCGAACCTCTTGATGATTCCACCCACGCCATCCTGGGCTACCTCCTCGGGGGCAGCGGCAAAACGTGAACAAACACCAACCTAAGTGATACACTGCAACCCGAAATGATACGACCGCCGCGAGGGGGGACCGAATGGACAAACAGAATCGCAAGGTCGTGGTGGTGACGACATTCGTGACCGTCGCCTTCCTTGTACTGACTGCATTGGTCGGGCTGTTGGCTGCCGACGGGCCAGCAGCCAGACCGGCGACGGGCGATTCCGCACCCAACTGGGTTCTCGAAGGAAAAGCCCCCTGGCAGCCACGTGATTCTCAGGCGGAGTTTGTGTTTCGAGATCGGCTCTGGATCATGGGCGGGTGGTTCGATTCCAACTCCGCGCCGCCCCGTGACGTGTGGTCCTCGAAGGACGGACGCGAGTGGAAGGTCGTGAACAGGGACGCGCCGTGGCTTCACAGCGATCTACCGATGAACATCACCTTCCAAGACAAAATGTGGCTGATGGGCGGCTGGCATAACGGTCGGTTACCGGGGCACTCGGCGAGCAACCAAGTCTGGTCGTCCACGGACGGTAACGAATGGAAACAAGTCACCAAGGCCGCAGCGTGGACGCCACGGATTGCCGGGACGGTCGTGGAGTTTCGGGACCGCATGTGGCTGCTCGGTGGCATCGAGAACTACTATTTCGGCGATGATAAAAGCTTAAAGAACGACGTGTGGTCGTCCCAAGACGGCAGCGACTGGAAGTTGGAAACCGCGAATGCCGGCTGGTCGCCGCGTGCCTACCACCAGAGTGTGGTACTCAACGACCGGATGTACGTGTTCGGCGGCGGCAATTACGTGCCGGGCTACCACGCGAAGAACGACGTGTGGTCCTCGAAAGATGGCGTGCAATGGACGTGCGAAACCGAAACGGCACCGTGGTCCCCGCGCCTGTGGTTCTCGGCGGCAGTGTATCGGGGTCGCATGTGGGTGCTGGGCGGCTGGTCCAACAACCCCGCGAAAAACTGGGGCGATGTTTGGCATTCCCAGGACGGCAAGACGTGGCAGAAACTAGAAACCAAGACCTGCTGGAAGGAGCGCCATGAACACTCGGTCTTCGTCTTCCAAGACAAACTCTGGGTCGCCGGTGGTCACGCCCAACCGTTATCAAGTGAAGTGTGGTCGCTAAGTCTACCGAAGGATTGGAAGCCGTGATCCTCGTAGGCTATACCATGCGATACACACTTTTCCGGAGGACGCTGCCATGCGGTTAGGCCTGATCTCGGTTGCCATACTATCTCTGGGTGCGATGGTGGTGTTCGCCGATGTTACGATCGAAACGACGACGTATGACTTCGAGAAATCGACCGTTGGCAAGATGCCAGTAGGGTGGACTGCGACCAAGACGGGCGAGGGCGCAGGCAAGGTGAGCATCTGGAAGATCGTGGAAGACAAGACGGCGCCCAAAGGAGCGAACGTTCTCGCGCAGACCGCCGCCAGTCCGAGTTCCATCTTCAACATCTGCGTGGCCGATAAACCGACTCACTACAAAAACGTCGCGCTGACAGTTTCGTTCAAAGCCGTGGACGGCAAGACTGATCAGGGCGGCGGGTTAGTGTGGCGGTATCAGGACGCCAACAACTACTACGTTGCCCGGTTCAACCCGCTCGAAGACAACTTCCGGCTCTACAAAGTCGTCGCGGGGAAGCGCATCCAGTTGGCAACCCATGAAGACTTGAAAGCGCCAGCGGGTGAGTGGCACAAAATGTCCGTCTCCATGACGGGCGACCAGATCGAGTGCCATCTCAACGGCAAGAAACAACTTGAAGCCAAAGACGACACGTTCACGAAAGCCGGGCAAGTCGGATTGTGGACCAAGGCCGACGCGCAGACCTATTTCGATGATCTGGTTGTGTCGGGGCCGTAATGAACCGTAGACTTACAACCACCTTCGCAGAAATCAGAAGTTTCCTGTCGTCGTTAACGGAGTCCATCACAATGAACAGCATTTCCCGTCGCAACTTCTTCTTCGCCTCGTCCGGGGCCGCCGCAGGTTCGCTGCTCGCGCCGGGACTGGTCGAAGGGGCGGAAGCGGAAAAGCTCGATTTCGCCAAGAGCGGACTGGCGACCGGCAATTTGAAACCGTTGAAGTACAAGGAAATTCCGGGGTTCCTGACCGCTCAGCAGATCGCTCCCCATCACACCGCTCACTACGGCGGGGCACTCAAGTCGTTCGTTTCGATTGACACGAAGTTCGAGGAGTGCTTTCAGAAGGGGACGGCTATTGACCCCCTCGCATTTGAAACGATGCAGCGGCAGAAGTCGAGTCGCGGCAACAGCGTCATCCTGCACGAAATGTACTTCGACGGGCTGGCGTTGAAGGCCACCGAACCCGCCGAGGGCGTGCGAAAGGCCATCGAGCAGCGGTTCGGGTCACTGGAGAAATGGAGTGCCGATTTCATCGCTAGCGCCAAGGCGGCGGCGGGCTGGGCCATGCTCGTGCTGCACCCGGTCAACGGCCGGCTGTACAACGTCGTGAGCGATGAACACGCAATGGGGCCGCTGTGGCTGGCGATGCCGCTGGTGGTGATCGACGTGTACGAACACGCTTACTACATCGACTACCAGAACAAGAAGGCGGACTACATCGAGAAGTTCATGCACCACGTCGATTGGGCCGAAGCCAACCGCCGCTACCACGCGGCGACTTGATCGGGCATACTCCACACCTCGCCGACATTTTGCAATGCGCCCCACTGATTTGCATGTAAGAACCCACCGCTTTTTACTGTAAAAAGCTACGTGGTCAGGACAGTCTCGTAATTAACTTCAGGCGAATAGTCCCTGCTTTTGTGAATCAAGGAGCGTCATGGTGAGTTTGTTTGAAGAGTTTCGGTTGAAGGATGTCGTGTTGCGGAATCGCGTGGCCGTCTCGCCGATGTGCCAGTATTCATCGGAGAACGGCTTCCCGAACGATTGGCACTTCGTGCATCTCGGCTCGCGGGCCGTGGGCGGCGCCGGCATGGTGATGGTCGAAGCGACAGCGGTGACGGCGGAGGGCCGAATCAGTCCCGCCGATAGTGGCATTTACCTCGATGACCACGTGCAACCGTTCGCCAAAATCGCGCACTTCTTGAAGCAGTACGGCGCGGTACCGGGAATCCAACTCGCCCACGCCGGACGCAAAGCGAGCGTCAACAAGCCGTGGGAAGGGGACGATCACATCGACGCCACCCAGGGCGGTTGGGACATCATCGCCCCGTCAGCGGTTGCGTTCGGCGGGAATCTGCAAAAGGTTCCTCATGCCATGACGGTTCAGGACATCGCACAGGTTCAGCAAGCGTTCGTGGCATCGGCGAAGCGGGCGTTGGCGGCGGGGTACGAGTGGCTGGAACTGCACTTCGCGCACGGCTACCTTGCCCACGAGTTCTATTCGCCGCTCGCCAACCGACGGACCGACAGTTACGGCGGCAGCTTCGACAACCGGATTCGGTTTCTGTTAGAGACGTTCGCCGCCGTTCGCAAAGTCTGGCCGGAACGCTTCCCACTCACGGCCCGGCTCTCCGTAACCGACTGGATCGAAGGCGGCGTGACGGTTGAAGAGTCCATCGAATTGGTGCGTCGGTTGAAGGCGGCTGGACTCGATCTGCTCGACGTGAGCCACGGGTTCATCACGCCGGATATTTCGCAGGTTCCGTGGGGGCCGGGGTTCATGATCCCGATCGCTAGCCGCATCCGCAAAGAAGCGGGGATTCCGACCGCCGTGGGTTGGCTAATCACCGAGCCACAACAGGCCGAAGCCGCCATTCGGGACCATCACGCCGACCTTGTGATCCTGGCGCGCGAGATGTTGCGTGACCCCTACTGGCCGTACCACGCCGCCTTGCAACTCGGCGACGAAAAGGCCAACACCATGCTGCCTGTCCAGTACGCCCGTGCGGTAAAGCCACGGTAAATCTTGACCGAGCGCCAAAACCATTACCTGGTTTTCGAGAAATTCCTTGCCAATCACGTGGCGTCAATCGCGCGAAAGAAACGCCGCTTGACCAGTTCGACCGCGCCCAGGTAGGTTACGGCGACCACGGCCAGGAACGGGATGAACGTCCAGGGTAGCGGCACAAAGCCGAGGGACTCGGCGAACGGCGTGAGTGGCAACGCAACCGCGATCCCGCACACGCCCAACACGGTCCCTAGCAGCCAGGGGCTGGGACGACTCCGGAACGGGTTGCCGGCGGTGCGGATCACCAACAGCACGAGCGTTTGCGTCAGGAGCGACTCGACGAACCACCCGGTTTGGAAGGCCGTTGCGGAGGCGTGGAACAGCCCCAACAGGCCGGCAAACGTGACCAAGTCGAACAGGGAACTCACCGGCCCGATCACGAGCATGAACTTGCGGATCGCCGCGATGTCCCACTTCCGTGGCTTTCGCATCAATTCCGGATCGACGTTGTCGGTGGGGATGGGAAGTTGGGCGATGTCGTAGAGCAAGTTGTTCAACAGAATCTGAAGCGGGAGCATGGGGAGGAATGGGAGGAACAGGATCGCGGCGGCCATGCTGAGCATGTTGCCGAAATTGGAGCTGGTTCCCATTAGTAGGTACTTCGTTACGTTTGCATAGGCCCGCCGGCCTTCGAGGATCCCGTCGTGGATCACCCGGAGGCCCGGCTTCATTAAGATGACCTCGGCCGACGCTTTCGCCACATCCACGGCCGTGCTTACCGAGATGCCGACGTCCGCCGCGTGGATCGAAGGGGCGTCGTTCACGCCATCGCCCAGGAAGCCGACGACGTGCCCGCGTGATTTGAGCGCCAGCAAAATGCGATTCTTCTGGGCGGGCGATGTCCGGGCGAACACGGCCACTTGCTCCGCCACCGCACCCAGCGCCGAATCGGTCATGCCATCGAGTTCACTACCCAAGACGACCCGCGCCCCGTCAAGCCCTACTTGCTCCGCGACCCGTTTGACGACGTGTTCGTTGTCCCCGCTAATCATCACCAGCCGTACACCATCCGCCGCCAATTCCCGAATTGCGGCGGCGGCGTCTTCTCGAATCGGATCGGTGAACGAAAGAAACCCGGTGAGTGTCAAACCAGTCTCGTCCGCAGCGGTATAGCGGTCGCGCGGTTCGACGGTCCGTGTCGCAACGGCGAGCAGGCGATACCCGTCCGCACTGCGACC
Organism: Fimbriiglobus sp.; assembly: GCA_031368205.1. GTDB lineage: Bacteria > Planctomycetota > Planctomycetia > Gemmatales > Gemmataceae > Fimbriiglobus. The sequence goes on from JANLRE010000625.1 coordinate 16,274, forward strand.
CCGGACGTACTCGGCAATATGGTCGCGGGTCGCGGTATCGAGTGGGCGAGTGTTAGCGCCGTCTTCCCAATTCTCGCAGCAACCAAGCACACTTTCCGGTGCCCCCTTGGTAATCATTTTCGCCCCCGCCGGTCCACGCAACACGACGGACAATCGCCGCCGCTCGAAGTCGAACGGTACCTCGTCCAGTTTCACAAACTGGTCGGCCTCGGTCGGCGCCGGGTGAGCAAGAATCGCCGTGTCGAGCGGGCTTTTAATCCCAGTCTCGTGCCGACTATTGAGGTGAGCGAACAGCAGAACCCGGTCCGACGGTACGCCGACCGCGTCGTCCCATCGGGCTAGGCTGACCTCGCCTTGCGTGAGAGTGCCGGTCTTGTCGGTGCAGAGTACATCCATGCTGCCCAGGTTTTGGATCGCGGCAAGGTGCTTGACGATGACATCCCGGTGAGCCATGCGGACGGCCCCACGGGCGAGGGTCACGCTCACAATCATCGGCAGCAGTTCGGGGGTCAGTCCGACAGCAAGAGCGAGTGCGAAGAGGAGCGACTCCATCGCCGGGAGTTGCCGTGTGAACGACACGACGAAAACGAAGAGGACCAGCGCGAGTACGGTTTGCGTGATGAAAAGACCGAACCGGCGGGTGCCGCGATCGAACTCGGTCGCAGGAGCCTTGGCCGCCAGCCGCGCCGCAACGTCTCCGAACGCCGTGGCCCGGCCCGTTGTGGAAACGATAGCTGTTGCCGTTCCACTGACCACGGACGTGCCGAAGAACACGAGGTCGCTGCGGTCTAATGAATTCAACCCAACAGGTTTGGCCGTTGCATCCGCAACCTCCTTCTCTGCGGGCAGGGATTCACCCGTCAGCGCGGCTTGCAACACGTGGAGATCGCGCGCCGTGATGAGCTGCGCATCGGCGGGAATAAAATCGCCTGCCCCGAGGCGGATCAGGTCTCCGGGGACGATGTCGCGTCTCGGCAGTTCCACCCACGTTCCATCGCGCTTAACGGTGGCCGTGACTGCCACCCGTTCCTGAAGCCGACGCACCGCTTGATCGGACCGCAGCGTCTGAACAAACTGGATTGCCGAACTGACGGAAACGACGACGACGATGACGGTCGTGGTCGCGTAATCCCCGACGCCGGCCGCGATGCCCCCGGCCACCAGCAGGATCATCGTCAAGGGGTTGAGTAACGTGGCCAGGAACAGTTTCACAACACCTGGGCTAACGCTAGGAACGACCTCGTTCGGCCCGTACTGCTTGAACCGAGATTGGACTTCGGCAGTTGTGAGTCCGTCCGGCGCTGACATCGGGTTCATTCAAAAGCCTCGGGGTAATAATCGGTGTGAGATCGCGGCGCTCTGCAATTCGGCGACGAAAAGGCCAACACCTTGCTGCCAGTTCTTTATGCCCGTGCCGTGAAGCCCCGGTGATAAACACCCCGGTTACCGTGACCACTTCAGCCAGAGTCGGGACAGGTTCGCAACGAACGGGGTGAGGCGACTGCGGTTGAACTGGTCGGCGATGCGTTTGAGGGCTTCGGTGTGGGTGGGGTACGGGAAAACCGTCGCGGCGATGCCTTTGAGGCCGATTCGGTTGGTCATGGCCAGGGACAAGGTGCCGATCAGTTCCCCGGCGTGCGGTCCCGCGATTGTGGCACCGGCGATGCGATCCGTCCCTTTATGCACCAGCACTTGAATGAAGCCGCCAGTCCCATCGGTGTGAGCGCGGTCGAGTTCACCCAGGTCGAAACGGTGGACGGTCACCAACACGCCGCGTTCGGCGGCTTCTCGTTCCGAAAGCCCAACGCGCGCCACTTCCGGGTCGGTGAACGTACACCACGGGATCGTGAGCGCAGACACTTTGCCGCGACCGGGAAACAGGGCGTTGCGTAGCACCAGCCGGGCCATCGCGTCGGCGGCGTGGGTGAACTTCCACCCGACCGAGCAGACATCTCCCGCCGCATAAATGCGATCGTTAGTTGTCCGCAACGTGTCGCTGACTAGCACGCCTCGTTGCCGGTCGTAGGCCACTCCAGCGGCTTCGAGATTCAGTTGTTCCACGTTCGGCGTCCGACCGGCTGCGACCAGAATGGCATCGAAATCCTGTCGTTCACCGGGGGACAACTCGACGGTATTGTGTTCAACCTTTGCGACTTTGGTATTCAATCGCACGTCCACGCCGTCGAATCGGAGGGCGATTTCCAACAGCCTCGTCGCCTCCGGTTCTTCGCGCGGAAGGAGTTGCGAACTGTGCGAAACGATCGTGACTTGCGAACCCAACCGAGCGAACGCTTGGCCGAGTTCGCACGCAATCGGTCCACCACCGATGATGCAAAGTCGGCGTGGTAGCGTGGTGAGTGTGAACAGGTTTTCGTTGGTGTAACACCCGGCGTCGTGCAGTCCCGGAATGTCCGGCAAACTGGCACGACCCCCGGTGGCGATGACGGCTTTGCGGAACCGCAACTTTTGCCCACCGACTTCGAGTTCATCTGGTCCGGTGAACCTCGCTTCACCCAGAAAAACATCGACACCATATTCGCGGCGAAATCGCTCCGGGGAATCGTGGGGTGCAATGTCCGCCCGCACGCGGCGCACTCGTTCCATGACCGCCGCGAAATCGACAGCCACACCACTTGGCACGCGGATTCCATACTCCGCCGCGCGACGAATGGTGGCCACGGTCTTCGCCGCTGCGATCAATGTTTTTGACGGCACACACCCGACGTTGAGGCAATCCCCGCCCATTAAATCCCGTTCGACGATCGCGGCTTTCCCGCCCAACCCGCCGGTGCCGCCTGCCGACACCAACCCCGCTGCCCCCGCCCCAATCGCCACGAGGTTGTACACCGGCGCCGGGGTCGGGTTCACCCAACCCGGCGGCTTGACGTGTGCCAAAAGTGCATCATCGTAGGCATCGTTCGGCAACAACGGGATTGGCATCGGCGGTCCAAGTTAGCGAATCGTTTCAGAGTGACAGTGTGATGTCAGTTACAGCCCAGGTGCCTTCGGTTTGATCGGGGTTTCAAACCCGTTGGCACCGCGAACCTTTACCTTACGGCTGTAAACTTTGTCACCCGCCGTCACGTAAAGCGTATCGAAGTTCGGCCCACCGAAGCACAGATTCGACGACTTGCCGTTGGGCGTCGGGATGATCGCATTCACCCGCCCCGCTTGGTCGCACACTTGCAGCCCCATCCGCGTGGCCACCCACAGCCGACCGTCGCGGTCGGTCTTCATGCCGTCGGCGCCCGCGTCATCGGCGTTGTCCGGGGCGTGCAGGTGGTAGTATTTTTGCTTGTGGGCTAACGAACCATCGGGCTGGATTTGGTAACTGTAGACCCAGTGGGAACCGTAATCGGCCACATACAGCAGCGTTTGATCTGGTGAGAACGTGATGCCGTTGCTGTACTTCAACCCGGTATCGACGACCTTCTTTTCGCCCTTCGCCGTGATGTGCCAAATGCGGCTACGGTCGTTGCCCGTGACGTTCGGGTTGGTCACATAGACGCTGCCATCGGAGCGCACGGTTAGGTCGTTACTCGGCACCATCTCCGCGATCGGGGCGGCATGACCCGCTTCGTCGAACACGAGAATTTGCTGGCTACCACCGGCGGCGCCGTAGACTTTGCCGTCGGGGCCAAACGCCAGACCGGAGGTTCGCTTGCTGTCCGTAGCCCATTCGGTCGGCTTGCCAGTTGCGTCGAGTTTGTAGATTTTGCTCTTGGGCACATCGCAGAAGAACACGTCGCCCTTGGCGTTCGACGCCGGGCCTTCTGTGAACTGGTAGCCTTCCCCGACCAACTTCCAGCCCTCGCCGGGAAGGAGGATTTCCTTGAGTTGCGACGACCCCGCACCGGCTTTCACGGGTTCGGGCCAGCCCTTCCACAACCACTTCATCGCGTCCGGGAAAACCTGGGTGGCGTGGGTGCCGTTGTGGCCGCCGTCGCCCCAGTTGTGTTCCACTTCGTAGCCCGCAAACTTCAAGCTGCGCTCCATCGCTTGGTTCGCCATCCACCAATCGCCCCCGTAAATGTTCAGGTCGTTGCTGCCGTCTTCGAGGAACACCCGGAGCGGTCTCGGCTCGTATTTACGAATCAGCGTGGAGTAGTTGTGGCCCCCGCGCAGTCCCACGTAAGTGCCGATCGAACTGAAGACACGGCTGAAC
>JANLRE010000682.1:0-10471 GCA_031368205.1 Fimbriiglobus sp.
GCGACCGCAACACCGATCCGACTGAACGAAGTCTCCCTTGTTACGAAGCCACAAGCGATCCGAGTCCTGCAGAACGCGCAACTTCAAAACGCGCCAGCGAAGGTTTTGGTAGACCCCTCGCTGGCGCGTCGGGCTAACAAGCAGCCGCGTAACTTCCATTGAATTGATGCGAGATTGACAACAAACGGGTTCCCCGCTGTCTGCTAGCGGGTGTGCCTCCTATCATTCCTTTTATCAGGGGCTGCGATAGCGATTGCTACCCAGTCACTCAATCCCACCCGACGCGCCGCGAACTCTGAGAACCGCCATGAGCAGCGAACTTGAATACCGCCCCGGTTTGGAAGACGTACCCGCTGCCAAGTCTGCGATCAGCTTCATTGACGGCAAACGTGCGCGGCTCGACTTTCGGGGTATTCCAGTTGAAGTGCTGGCGAAAGATAGCTGTTACGAAGAAACCAGTTGGCTACTGCTGAAAGGCGAACTCCCTACCCAACGCCAACTCGCTGAATTCGACCACGACCTTCGCAAACGTCGCAGCTTGCACTACCGCTTAAAGGAACTTATCAAGTGTATGCCTGCCACGGGGCACCCGATGGACGCGCTGCAAGCGGGCGTCGCGGCAATGGGGATGTACTACCCATCCCGTAACGTGGCCAACGCCGCGGCCAACTGGGACGCGAGCCTGCGGATCATTGCCGCGTTGCCGACGTTGGTTGCCGCGTTCGCGCGGGTCCGCCGGGGTGATGAAATCATTGACCCCCGGCCCGACTTGGATCACGCCGCCAACTTCTTTTACATGCTGTTCGAGAAGGAGCCGACGCCGGCGGTGCGCAAGGTTCTCGATGCGTGCCTGATCGTTCACGCCGAACACACGATGAACGCCTCGACGTTCAGCGCCCGCGTCACGGGTTCGACCTTGGCGAATCCGTACTCGGTGATTTCGTCCGCGATCGGCACCCTTTCCGGACCGCTGCACGGCGGTGCGAACGAAGAAGCCCTCGCGCAGTTTGAATCAATCGGTAGCCCGGAAAACGTCAAGCCGTGGCTGGACGCGAAACTCGCCGCCGACCCGAAGTTCAAGGTGATGGGTCTGGGCCATCGGGTTTACAAGGTGAAAGACCCGCGTGCCAACGTGGTCCAAGAACTGGCCGAACACGTTTTTGCGGAAACCAACCGGCCCAAGGCTTACGAAACGGCGCTCGAACTCGAACGGGTCGCGGCCGGCGTTTACGGCCCAAAAGGTGTTTACCCGAACGTCGATTTCTACTCGGGTGTTGTGTACCAAACCCTTGGCATTCCGGTCGATGTGTTCACACCTATTTTTGCCGTGGGCCGTGTGGCCGGTTGGCTCGCCCACTGGCAGGAACAACTCATCGGCAACCGGATTTTCCGCCCCGAGCAGATTTACACCGGCAAAGGCGACGTGCATTACGTCCCACTCGAAAAGAGGCCCTAATTTTCGCCCGGTTGATGCGACGTTTTTGTAGGTCGTGGTCGAGGCTTTGCGAGGCCCGACACGAACGAGAGATCGGAAATGGTCTCGCCGCCAATGCAGTGGTAGCCTAACGTCGGGCCTCGTCGCTAAGCCTCCTCGACACGACCTACCAGACGACATTCTTCACGTCCGGCTTGGTGCCGGGTTTACTCATTCGGATTTGCCATGCTTGACGCTGCGTTTATTCGGGACAACTTGGACGCGGTGAAAGCCAACTGCATCAACCGGGGCGTGAAGAATGCGCTGGTCGATGATGTGGTGCGGTTGGATGATGACCGTAAACGAGTGCAGCGGCAGTACGACGAGACGAAGGCCCAGCAAAACCAACTTAGCGAACAAATCAAGACGGCGGGCAAAGATAAAGAACTCCGTGAAAAGCTCGTCCTCCAAAGCCGGGGCTTGAAAGATCAACTCGGTGCCTTCGAGGCGGAGTTAAAGTCGATTGAAGAAAACCTCCGTGGTGCCTTGGTTACGATTCCCAACATGACGCACCCGGACGCACCCGTCGCCGCGACGGCGGACGGCAACACGGTGGTTCATGTTTCGGGCACCATCCCGAAGTTTGACTTCAAGCCGAAGGATCACGTCGATCTTGTTCAAGCACTGGACCTCGCGGACTTGGAAGCGGGGACGAAAGTCGCCGGGCAGAAGTTTTACTTCTTGAAGAACGAAGGGGCGCTCCTGGAACTCGCCTTGGTGCAATACGCGATTAGCACCCTGGTCAAAGAAGGCTTCACGCCGGTTATCACACCGGACGTGGCGAAAATGAGCGTGATGGAAGGCACCGGCTACATGCCGCGTGACCCGAACCCGGACACGCGGCAGTTTTACACCATCGCGGACACCGACCTGTGCCTGATTGCGACAGCAGAAATCACAATCGGCGGGATGCACCTCGACACACTTTTTGACGAGGACGAACTGCCGCGAAAGTACGCCGGGCTGTCCCACTGCTTCCGCACCGAAGCGGGTGCCGCCGGGCGTGACACACGGGGCCTGTACCGCGTCCATCAGTTCACGAAAGTGGAGATGTTTGCGTTCTGCACGCCGGAACAAAGCAACACGATTCATCAAGAACTTCGCCAGATTGAAGAGAAACTGTTCCAAGGTCTCGGGCTACCATTCCAAGTCATTGACACCTGCACCGGCGACCTGGGCGGACCTGCTTACCGCAAGTACGACCTCGAAGCCTGGATGCCCGGTCGCGGCACGGCGGGGGAATATGGTGAGGTCACCAGCACGTCCAACTGCACCGACTATCAAGCCCGCCGGCTGAACATTCGATACCGATCCAAGGAAAAGAAGAAGACGCAGTTCGTCCACACGCTCAACGGCACCGCCGTCGCGTGTACACGGGCATTGGTAGCGATTCTTGAAAACTACCAGCAAGCCGATGGCAGCGTGATTGTCCCCACGGCGTTGCGGCCTTGGGTGGGTAAAGATGTGATTGTGGCGAAGCCGAAGAAATGACGGCGGGCGATCTCAATCATGAGAGTTTGATGGGTGATCGAGATTCCGATTGCGGATGTCGGTCGGTGTGTCTAAATTATGAAAGACATACCTCCTCACTCAGTATGTACTAGTAACTGAGTGCTCATTTTTTCCGCTTCCTGTTTGGTTCGGAGTTTTTTCCATGCGGATTCGTTCTCGCTTGGCATGGGTCGGGTTGTCATTCCTATTCCTAAGCGTGTTCGTTTCGTCGAACCATTCGCCCCAACTTGTTGCGCAGCCGCCAGCAACTGCTGCCACAATCGCGGTGGAAAAAACACTCACTTCAAAAGTCATTCCGTTTCTGGATGCCCATTGCAACAAGTGCCACAACAGCGACAAGCAAGCGGGTGGCGTGCCACTCGACATTTACAAATCGCTCGCGGACGCACGCAAAGACCGCAAAATGTGGGAAACGATTCAACGGGTCGTGGCCAACAATGAAATGCCGCCCAAGAAACAAAAGCAGCCCGCAAAAGAGGATCGCGCCGAGTTCTTGACCTGGATCGACGACGCACTCGTGAAAGTCGATTGTGTCAACGCAAAAGACCCCGGCCGGGTCACGCTCCGCCGCCTCAACCGGGCCGAGTACAACAACACGATCCGCGATTTGTGTGGCGTCAACTTTAAGCCCGCCGACAACTTCCCGTCCGATGACGTTGGCTACGGCTTCGACAACATCGGCGACGTGCTTTCCGTTCAGCCCGTGTTGCTCGAAAAGTACATGACTGCGGCGGACAGCATTCTGGATCAAGCGATCGTGAATGTGGGTGCGGTTGCTTCGTCGAAACAGTCGTTTCGTCCGCAAAATCTCCTCGTGATTCCTCGCAGTGCCAGAACTCGTGAACAGCGCCCCAAAGTGATGCTCACAACCGAGGGTGCGGCCTCGTTGGAAAAGTACAACTTCCCAGCAACGGGTGAATACATCGTCCGCGTGAAGGCTTGGGGGCTTGCACACGAGAATATCCCGCCGGAGATGCAGCTCCGCATTGATGGCAAGGATGTGAAGACTTTTATCGTCACAGCGCCAGCCGATAAGGCTGCGGTTTATGAGATCACGCACAAAGTCGAAACCGGGGAACGGCGGCTTTCGGTTTCATTCAAGAACCCGACTGATCCCGAAAAAATTGAGATGGACGAAGAACCACGCACACTTGGTATCGAGTTCATCGAAGTCGAAGGGCCTCTTAAAGGCGCCGAACGACCGCTACCTGTCTCCGCGAAATTGATCTTGGTGGCAATGCCAACCGGACCAGCCGATGCCCGCGATGCCGCTCAAAAGGTGATCGCGGAATTTGCCCGACGCGCCTTCCGTCGGCCCGTGAAGCCCGACGAAATCGCTCGTTTAATGAAGTTGTTCGACCTGGCGGTTTCCAACAACGACCCGTTTGAAACCGCAATCAAATTACCGCTGAAAGCGATCCTGGTTTCGCCGCACTTTCTCTTCCGCATCGAACCCGATCCGCAGCAGGCCACGGCATCGCGCAAGCTCAACGACTTTGAATTGGCCACGCGGCTGGCGTATTTCCTGTGGTCGAGTATGCCGGATGAACCGCTCTATTCATTGGCACAAAGTGGCGAACTCCGCAAGCCCGCCGTACTGAAAGCGGAAATCGACCGGATGCTGAAGGACGCCAAGAGCCAGTCTCTTGTGGACAACTTTGCCGGCCAGTGGTTGCAACTTCGTAACATCCGCACCCTTTCTCCGGACACCGAAACCCTAAAGAGTTGGGACGAATCGCTCCGCAACTCGATGATTAAGGAATCGGAACTGTTCTTCGATCACATCGTCAAAAACGACCGAAGTATTTTGGAGTTCCTGGACGCGGATTACTCGTTCATCAACAATCGGCTGTCGTGGCACTATGGGATTCCAAATATCTCCGGCCCTGAGTTCCGCTATGTGAAGCTCACCGATAAGCGCCGTGGCGGAATTGTGACCCAAGCCAGTGTGCTCACGGTGACCTCAAACCCCACCCGCACCTCGCCGGTGAAACGCGGCAAATGGGTTTACGAGAACATCCTCGGGCTTCAGCCACCACCACCCGCGCCGGATGTCCCCGAGTTGCCGCCGGTGGGTGAATTGAAAGGGACGCTTCGCCAACAAATGGAACAACATCGCGCCAACGCGACTTGTATGAGCTGCCATTCCAAACTCGATCCCCTCGGATTTGGCCTGGAGAACTTCGACGCGATTGGTGCCTGGCGGGACCAAGACAACAAACAAAAGATCGACGCCACCGGAATCTTGCCCGATGGCGCGAAATTTGATGGACCGGAACAACTGCGTCAGGTATTACTGAGCAAAGCGGACCTGTTCCGGAAGTGTTTAGCGGAAAAATTGTTGACCTATGCCTTGGGGCGTGGGCTAGAATACTACGACAAATGTGTCCTGGATGAAATCGGGACCAAGTTGCAAGCCAATAACGATAAATTTTCAGCGCTCGTGATGGCCATCGTGGAATGCGATGCCTTCCAAATGCGCAAAGGCAAACGGAGCGAATAGCCCATGAATCCTCAGATTTCTCGCCGTGCGGCTCTCAAAGGTCTCGGCACCGTTGTCGCGCTGCCTTGGCTGGAATCGCTCGTGGGCGCTGCCGGTCCCGCAGTGCCACCCACAGCTTCCGGTTTGGTCGGTGCCACTGGCGCCCCAAAACGAGTGGCGTTTTTGTACGTGCCGAACGGCGCCGTGTTGTCCGACTGGACGCCGAAAGCCGTTGGCAAACTTGGCGAACTGCCCGACACGTTGAAACCGTTGACTGCGTTCAAAGACCAGTTGAATGTGATGACCGGCTTAACGCTGGATAAGGGTCGCGCCAACGGGGACGGCCCTGGAGACCACGCCCGAGCCATGTCTACATTCTTGACCGGCCGACAACCCCGGAAAACTCACGGGGCCGATATTCGCGTGGGAATGTCCGCCGACCAGCACCTCGCCCAAATGACTGGTGAGCAAACCCGCTTCCCGTCTCTGGAACTCGGGATCGAACGCGGCACCCAAGCGGGTAACTGCGATTCGGGCTACAGTTGTGCGTATTCCTCCAACTTGTCCTGGCGGTCCGAATCGACCCCGAACGCCAAGGAAACCGATCCGAAACAAGTGTTCGACCGGCTCTTCGGGGGTAACGACCCGAAAGAACTCGCGGAATCCCGAGCTAAACGCGAAGCCTACAACAAGAGCGTTCTCGACTTCGTGATGGACGATGCCAAGTCGCTGACGAAACAACTCGGGCAAGGCGACCAACGAAAAGTGGAAGAATACTTGTCAGCGGTGCGAGAAATCGAACAGCGGATCGCTAAGGTCCAGAAAGCCCGCGAGAATCGCACGCCCGTTCCCAAACCCAACATGGCGGAACCAGCCGGCATCCCGAAGGAAATGAAAGACCACATTCGCCTGATGTGCGATTTGATGGTGCTTTCCTTGCAAACCGATCTCACCCGCGTCGTGACGTTCCCGTTCGCCAACGACGGCAGCAATCGCCCGTACCCGTTCATTGGCGTCCCCGAAGGTCACCACGACATCTCCCACCACGGTCGGGATGCGAAAAAGCTCGACAAGCTCAAGAAGATCAACCACTTCCACATCGAGCAACTCGCCTACTTGTTGGAAAAAATGACGGCCGTGAAGGAAGCGAATGGTTCGTCGCTCCTCGACAACACGATGATGGTGTACGGTAGCGGCTTGAGTGACAGTGATCGCCACAACCACGACGACCTGCCGATCCTACTCCTTGGTAAGGGTGGCGGCACAATCGAAACTGGACGCCACCTGAAATTCGCCAGTGAAACGCCACTGATGAACTTGTATTTGGCTTTCTTTGAGCGAATGGGCGCACCAATCAAGCAGTTCGGCGACAGCACCGGCGTGCTGAAGATTTGATCCAATCTGACAAAACGAGAGCGGCGCGACAGTTGACTGTCGGGCCGCTCTCGTTTCCATTAGCCCAACTTCTGCATTAAGTTGACCATTTCGACCGCCGTGACGCCGGCTTCAAATCCCTTGTTGCCCGCTTTGGCACCCGCCCGATGGATGGCTTGTTCCAGGGTGTCGCAGGTCAACACGCCGAAGATGATCGGCAAACCCGTGTTCAGTGCCACTTGCGATATGCCGCTCGTGGCAGCACCGGCAACGTGGTCATAGTGGTCCGTGTCGCCGCGAATGATGCACCCGAGGCAAATCACGGCGGCATAGGTTCCCGCTTCCGCGAGTTTTTGGGCCACGAGCGGGATTTCAAACGACCCCGGCACCCGAATCACAACGATCGCCTCATCGGCGACACCGTGCCGGTGCAGCGCGTCAATAGCCCCGGCCGTCAGTTGATCGACAATAAACCCGTTGAACCGCCCCGCGACGATGCCGAACCGGCCTGTCGGTGGTGCAAAATCGCCTTCGATGACGGTGGGCATGGTGGTCCTATTCAAGTCGTGCGGGACAAAGAGGGGCGCGATTGTCAACGGCCTAGCGTCACGCTGGTCAGAAACTCTTCATTGGTTTTATGCTTCGCCACTTGCTTCAACAACAAGTCCATCGCTTCCACGGGGTGCATGTCGGAGAGCACCTTGTGCAACAGGAACGACAGCCGCAGTTCCTCTTCGCTCATCAACAATTCTTCCTTGCGGGTGCCGCTCGCGTTGATGTCAATGGCGGGGTAAACCCGCCGGTCCACGAGGCGGCGATCGAGGTGGAGTTCCATGTTGCCGGTGCCTTTGAACTCTTCAAAAATCACGTCGTCCATCTTGGACCCGGTGTCGATGAGTGCTGTAGCAATTATCGTGAGACTGCCACCTTCGATCAGATTCCGGGCAGCCCCGAAGAAACGTTTTGGCTTATGTAGTGCGTTGGCATCGAGACCCCCCGTCAGAATCTTGCCGGAGGACGGAATCTCCGTGTTGTAGGCCCGAGCCAGCCGCGTGATCGAATCCAGAAGGATCACGACATCGGTGCCGTATTCGACAAGTCGTTTCGCTTTCTCGATCACCATCTCGGCCACTTGAAGGTGCCGGGCGGGCGGTTCGTCGAAGGTTGAACTGACCACTTCGACCTTCGGCCCCTTCACGCTGCGGAGCATCTCGGTCACTTCCTCGGGCCGCTCGTCGATCAGCAACACGATGATGTAACATTCCGGGTGGTTGGCAATGATGGCGTTGGCGATCTTTTGCAGGAGGACCGTTTTCCCCGTCCGTGGCGGTGCGACGATCAACCCGCGTTGCCCTTTGCCGATCGGGGTAATCAGGTCGATAATCCGTGTTTCCAAGTCGGTCGGGTCGCTCTCGAGTTTCAACCGCTCGTGCGGGTGCAGCGGCGTCAAGTCCTGAAACACCGCCTTCTGGGTGAGCAACTCGGGGTCTTGGTAGTTGATCGCCTCGACCCGTAATAGGGCAAAGTACCGCTCGTTTTCCTTCGGCGGGCGGATCTGCCCGGCCACGACGGACCCGGTCCGCAACCCGAAGCGGCGGATTTGACTCGGGGAAATGTAGATGTCGTCCGGGCACGGCAAGTAGTTGTAATCCGGGCTACGCAAGAACCCGAAGCCGTCCGGCAGCACTTCGAGGGTGCCTTCGCCGAACATCAAGCCGTTCTGTTTGACCCGCTCTTTCAGGATGCGGAAGATGATGTCTTGCTTCTTCAGCCCCGCCCATTCTTCGAGGGGGAGCTTGTCATCTTTAGCCTCTTTCTGAAGCTGAAGGAGGGTCATCTGCTGAAGCTGCGTGATGTACGTGCTACCGCGTTTGATCTCCTCGTAGCGGTTGTTGGTCTCCGCATCGAAGCCAACATCAGGTCGATCGACACCTAGCGTGGGAGGCGTGCGTTTTGGTGACCGTACTGGTACCGCGTCCAGTGGTAAAGGGTGTGGCAGTGCCGCCGATTCCACGATGACTTCGTTGTTCGGGGAATTGGTCACAACCGATTCAACACTCGATTCCGCTACTTCCAGAATACCAGTTCCGAAGCAGTCCCCTTCCGCAACGACAGGATCGGCGGTTGACGTTGTCACATCGACCCGTTCTGGTACAGTCGTAGACTCGTGGTCGGCATGGACCACCTCGACCGGAGATTCGATCGGAGTCGGATCAGCAGTCGTCCCTAAGACTTGGACTTCTCCTGAGACTTCAACTTCAGCAGTGAGTTCGGAAGACGCCAGCGCCGACTCGACTTCGGGGACCAATACTTTTTTCCGCGCGCGAGGTTTCGCACTCGTCGCGCGGGCCGGTTTTCGCTCCGGCATCGTCGTATCAGCCATGATAATGAACCCTTTCAACAGCAAAAATCGTGGACTTGATCGTCGCAAGGACGCTTCAAATAACGGTGAGTCAATTCCAGCTCTTCAAAACACGATCGACGTGGTTTTGTAATTCTTCCAGACTACCAGCATTCATGATAACGACATCGGCACGTGCCCGCTTCACATCCAGGGGAAGTTGCGCCGATTCCCGGAGGGCGAGTTCCGGTTCCGTCCACCCGCTTCTTGTCGCAAGTCGTTGAATCCGGAGTTCGCGGGGGGCATCAATGAATAATATTTTGCTGCAAGCATCATGCCAACCGGCTTCCAACATCACGGCGGCGTCCAATACGATGAACCGGGCACGGTCGTCGGCCTGAAGTTTCGTAATGGCGTCTTCCGCACGCTTCCGAATCGCCGGGAAAACGATCGCTTCGAGTGCGTGGCGTTCCTTCAAATCCTGAAACACAATGCTACCAATTCTGCGTCGGTTGACCGTGCCATCGTCTTTCAATATTTCGGCACCCCATCGGGCAGCAAGTTGTTGCTTAACGTCGGGCAATTCCAACACCTCGTGCCCGAGTTTGTCCGCGTCCACGACGACGCCACCACGCTTGGCCAGGGCGGCAGCCGCAGCCGACTTGCCCGCGCCGATCGCACCAATGAGGCCGATGATGGGTTTGGGGAATTCACGCATCGGTCACGTCTTCGACATCAAGCCAGTTGGGGCCGGCCGCGACATCGACTTGCAGCGGGACTGACAACTTCATCGCGCCGATCATCTCGTGGCGGACCAGTGTTGCCAGTGCGGGAACTTCTTCGGGCGGGGCTTCAAACACCAGTTCGTCGTGAACGCTCAGTAGCATTTTGGTGCGAAGTTTCTCGGCACCAAGTCGCTTGTGAACCGCCAGCATAGCGAGCTTCATGAGATCAGCCGCCGAGCCTTGAATCTCCATGTTGATCGCTTCGCGTTCGGCTGAAGAACGGTTGTGGTAGTTTGAATTGGAGCGAATTCCAGACGGATCGAACGCGCGCCGCCGCCCGAGAATCGTGGCGACATACCCCGTTTTGCGGGCGTTCATCAACAGGTTGTCCTGATACGCCAAGACGCTGGGGTATCGCTCAAAATACGAGTCGATGAATGTGCCTGCTTCTTTCTTCGGGATACCAAGTCGGGTGGCAAGACCGGGAGCGGACATCCCATAAATTACGCCGAAGTTCACTGTTTTGGCTACCCGTCGTTGTTCACTCGTGACGTTGTTTTCGG
>JANLRE010000697.1:0-2988 GCA_031368205.1 Fimbriiglobus sp.
ACCCCGTTGGGGTTGAAAACCAGTCTTCTGCAAACGTGAACAAAATTGCCGCCACCAAATGTGACGCTTACCCTGTCGTGGATTGGATGACGGGGGGCTTATTTCTTCTTGGCGGGCTTCTTGGCGGCGGGTGGTTTGGCGACCGCGACTGCGGCGGGCTTGGCTTTTTTCTTGGCACTGAAGATGGCGTCGTAACCGGCCCCGTAGCCCTTGTTTTCGCTCATCCCGACTCGCACGATACTCACGGATGTCTCCTCCCTAGTTGTTACGGAGCCGTTCACATGACGGCCCCTGACACTGCGATAGTCTAAGTCACGCCGCGAGAATTGTCATCATTTCCGCACGCAAACCGATACAGAACTTCGGCGGCTTGGTCGATCTGGGGGAGGTGAACCCATTCGTCCTTCGTGTGCGCTTGGGCAATGTCACCGGGTCCGAACACGATCACGGGAATGCCGGCCAGTGCCACCGTGGACGCATCCGTGCCGTAGGGAACGGCCATCACCTGATGCGCGCCGGTGACGGCGTTGATCGCGGCTCCAAACTTCGCAACCAGGCTCTCCGAACCACTGGCGCTGAGGGCGGGGCACGCGAATTTCATCGGCAGTGTGGTGAACGGAACCGCCACGCTTTCACGTAAAAACGCATCCAAATTCGCCACGGCTGCGGCGGGGTTCTCGCCGGGTAACAGCCGTCGGTCGATTTCAATGCGGCAATGGTCCGGGACCGTGTTGGGACTGACGCCGCCGTGAATCATTCCCACACTAAGCGTCGCGGTGCCGAGAAACGGATCGGTCCGACCGTGGCGAAGTTGCTCCGCGTACTGCTCGATGCCGTTCAACACCTTGGCCATCCGATAAACCGCGTTGACGCCGAGTTCGGGACGGGAGCTGTGGCACGCCACGCCGGTCGTTTCAAGTTGCCAACGCACCACGCCCTTGTGGGTGTTGACGATGTTCAACTCCGTCGGTTCCGCCACGATCGCGTAGTCCGCTTTGATACCGGAGTTCATCAGGTGTTGAATGCCAAGAAACGTGTGTTCTTCGTCCACGGTGAAGGCCAAGATCACGGCGGCGGACCCTGCCGGTTTTTCCCGCACCAACCGCGCGAACGCGGTGAGCATCGCCGTGATGCCGGCTTTCACATCGCACGCCCCACGCCCATAAAGCCGCTCGCCTTCGACCTTCGCCGCAAACGGATCAATGACCATGCCATCCACAGGCACCGTGTCCTGGTGCGCTTCCCATAACACGGTGAACGGCGCCGGGGTTGGCGGGATGTAGCGTGCCACGAGGTTGTCCCGCCCCGGTGCCACCGCGATGCGTTCGTAGGGCACTTGCAACGCCTGCAACTGCCGTTCGAGATAATCCGTGACCCGCGATTCGTAGAGTATGTCCGGCGACAGGTCCGTGCGGCCCATCGGGTTGACGGACGGCCGTTGAACGAGATCGGTCAGGATTTGTTGGGCGGGCGGCAACATAAACAATTCCCATCGGGGTCAGCAAAGGCATTTTTCACCACGGAACACACGGAAAGCACGGAAAATGATTTCGGAAACATTGCCAGGTGTCCGCAATCTGTGAATGGTCTACAAGTCTTTCCGTGAGGCTGTTTGGATTTCTTCCGTGTTTTCAGTGTATTCCGTGGTTCGATGAATTCGGCGCCCCCTCCCAATGGTTCCGCGTCCACCGTATAACGCACCCTACCTTAATCCACGAACCGTGCTTCGGAGCTTGTCATGAAGATCCACGAATATCAGGCCAAAGAACTTCTGGCTGCGGCTGGGGCGACGGTTCCGAAGCACATTGTTGTGACCACCGCCGAGGGTGCGGAGAAAGCGTTCGAGGATCTCGGCGGCACCGGGGCGATGATTAAAGCCCAAATTCATGCGGGTGGCCGGGGTGCGGGGCAACTGGCCGGGTACCCGGAAAAGCTGGGTGGCGTGAAGTTCGTCAACTCCAAGGAAAAGGCGAAGGCCGTCGCCCAGGCGATGTTGAGCCATTATCTCGTGACCAAGCAGACTGGCCCCGAGGGGCAAAAGGTCAACACGCTGATCGTGCAAGCCGACGCGAAACCGGCGAAGGAATATTACGTCAGCATGGTCCTCGATCGCGCGATCGGGTTGCCGGTGTTGATGGCCTCCGCAGAAGGTGGCATGGACATCGAGGAAGTCGCGGCGAAGTTCCCCGAGAAAATCATTCGGATGGCCGTCACGCCGGAAACCGGACTGTTGCCGTTTCAAGCCCGCAACATGGCGTACCAACTCGGCTTCACGATCGACCAAGTGGACAAGGCCGCCGCGATCATGATGGCGCTGGCGAAAGTCTACTTCGCTAAGGACGCCAGCATCGTGGAAGTGAACCCGCTCGCCGTCACCGAAGCCGGGGACGTTGTCGTGTTGGACGCCAAGATGGACTTCGATGATAACGCCCTGTTTCGCCACAAGGACGTGCAATCGCTACGGGATTTGGCGGAAGAAAACCCCGTCGAGATTCGCGCCAGCAAGGCCAACCTTAATTACATCCAACTCGACGGCACCATCGGCTGCCTCGTCAACGGTGCGGGCTTGGCGATGGCGACGATGGACATCATCAACTACCACGGCCAAGCGCACGGCATTCAACCGGCGAACTTCCTGGATGTCGGCGGTGGCGTGACGGCGGACGCGGCGA
Organism: Fimbriiglobus sp.; assembly: GCA_031368205.1. Lineage (GTDB taxonomy): Bacteria > Planctomycetota > Planctomycetia > Gemmatales > Gemmataceae > Fimbriiglobus. The sequence goes on from JANLRE010000697.1 coordinate 2,673, forward strand.
TTGAAGCGTTCCGAATCATCCTGTCCGACCCGAAGGTGAAGGGCGTGTTGGTGAACATCTTCGGCGGCATTGCCAAGTGTGACTTGATCGCCGAAGCCCTCGTGAAGGCGGGCCGCGAAGTCGGGTTCACCGTGCCCGTCGTCGTCCGGCTCGAAGGCACCAATTCGGACAAAGCCCGCGAAATTCTGAACAGCGTCAAAGCCGAACTCCCGATGATCCGCTCCGCCGCCGGCCTCACCGAAGCCGCGAAAATGGTGGTTGAACTGGCGAAATAGTTTTGTCAATCCCGGCGAACCGGCGACGTGAGTCGCCTGGG
>JANLRE010000736.1:0-5022 GCA_031368205.1 Fimbriiglobus sp.
CGAACGCTGGGCGTTGCTCGGGGCCAATGGCTCGGGTAAGACGACACTCCTGAGCTTGGTCTGTGGCGACCATCCGCAGGCTTACAACAACGTCGTGCGAGTCTTCGGCCAACAGCGTGGCACCGGGGAAAGCATCTGGGACGTAAAGCGCCGCATCGGTTTGGTCTCTCCAGAACTGCATCTCTATTTCCAGGAACCGCTCAACGCCCTCCACACCGCCGCGACAGGGTTCCACGACGTGATGGCGTACCGCCCCACCTCGCCGGAGCAACTGGACGGCGTGCGGCGATTGTTCGTTGAGTTTGAACTTTCCGGAATTGCCAACCGCCCGTTCGCCCGATTATCAACCGGGCAACAACGCCTCGTGTTGTTAGTCCGGGCACTCGTGAAAACGCCGGAGGTGTTGATCCTCGACGAGCCATTCCAGGGGCTAGACCGTGGCGCAATCGAACACGCCAAGACCTGGCTGGACACCAACTTGACGGCGCATCAATCGCTCATCTTCGTAAGCCATCACACCGAGGAGGTGCCAAGTAGTGTTAACCACGTACTCCGCCTGGATGCGGGGCGTGTGGTGGAATGATGTCAGTTCAATTCCACGACTAACCCCGGTTCCGCGATGCGGACATTGGGTCGATTGGCGGCTTGGATTTCATGGCACACTTCTGCGTAGTAGCGGGGTTTGATGTGGATGGCGAAGACCGACACGTCGGCAGGCACGATTGCAATCGCATCGAGAAACTGCTGCGTGGTGTGGTGCTTGGTGATCGCGGCCAGTGCGGCCTGCGAATTCGGGAACGACACTTCCAAACAGACGGCTTTGAGCCGTGGTCGCTTCAACAACGTCGTGAGTAATTCCGGAACGGGTGCCGTGTCCGTCACGATGGCCACGGCCACGTGGCCATCGTCGATTAAGTACGCCACAGTCGGCACCGTGTGATCGACGGCGAACGCAGTGACGGTGTAGTGGTCGAAGGCGAACGGCACGTCTACCGCAATCGGGTGTAGCCGGAGAAACGGCGCCATCGTCTTCGACAGATCGACAAAATCCGGCATCAAGTGGTTATTGAAGACGTGGCTTTGAAGAACATCGAGCGTGGCAACGGTTCCGTAGACCGTCGGAACCTCGGACGATAGCCCATAGACATTATCCAGGAAGATCGGCAGCCCGGCGGTGTGGTCGATGTGGCTGTGCGTGAGCAAAACATGTTGGATCAACGCCTGCGTTTTCGGCGGCGCAAACCACCCCAACGCCCCCGCATCCACGGCAACGCGGTCGTCAATCACCAGACACGAAAGCGGGTGCCCCGGACAGTGCCCCGAACCCGTCACCACATGCAACCGCATAGTTACCTCGCATCAAAGCTGCTGAACATTTATCGGCCAGATTGGCCACAGTTTATAATCATTTCATCATGGAACCTGCGCCATCGACCGATTTGATACCAATGCTAAACTGCATCACGACCGTTGAACCTGATCGAAGGGAAGTTCTGGTGACTCGGTCTATTCGATTCCGTTACCGTCCGTCCGGTCGCGTCAGTTTGGCGTTGACCGCTAGTCTGCTCGTGAACGCGGCGCTGACGGGGGGAGTCGCGTACTTCGCTTTCTTCAAGCCTATCACATCCGCGACGAACAACTCAAGTCCCACCGTCGGTGCGGGTTACTTGGCGAAGGAAATTAACGCGCTCGGTCGGGTGCAACCCGTCAGTGGTGTGTTAAACATTTTTGGGCCGCCGGGTGATCGGATCACGGACGTGAAAGTCGCGGTGGGAACGCAGGTGAAGGCCGGTGACAAGCTGGTGTCACTGGCTGGGGAAGCCGAACGCAAACTGTCTGCTGATGCCCTGGATGCGCAGCTCAAAGAATCCGAAGCGGCACGCGCGGCGGTTTTGAAATCCCGTGACGCGAAGGTGGCCGACCTGACTGCCGAGATCAACCAAGCGCGGGCGAAACTCGAATCCGACCTTGCGGTACTGGACGCGAAGCTGGTGGCCAGCACTCTGCAAGAAGGGCGGGCGGCGACGGAGTTGGCACGGCTTGAGAAAGTGAAATCCGAAGGCGTGCCGATTTCGGACCAAGAGTTGGGGCAGTTGAAATTGCTCTCGGCGCAAGCGAAAACGGAACTCGACGCCATTCGGATTCAGAAGGTGAAAGCCGCCGACCAACAGACCGCCGCCGAGGCGACCGCGAAAGCCAAGCGGGACACCCTGAGCGCCGAAACCGACCGGGCACTGGCGCAAATTCCGTCCGACTCACTCCGGGCCAGCCGTGAAGTGGCGAAGCAGAAACTTGCGGACGCCGTCGTGCAGGCACCGATCGCGGGGCGCGTCGTCAAGCTGGCCACGCACCCCGGTGACACGATCACCACGATGCCACTGTTGCAAATCGCCGACACCAGCACGATGAATGTGATCGCCGAAGTGTACGAAACCGACGTGGCCCAGTTGCGCGACTGGTTGGCCGGTGGCACGAAGTCCGTGACCGTGGAGATCGAGGCGCGGGTGCTGGATTCCGCCACACCCGCGAAGCCGCTGAAGGGGACCGTCACGCTCTCCCAGGTCGCGCCGATGATTGCGAAGAACACCGTGTTCGCCCTCGGGCCGCGTGAGGATGCCGACCGGCGGGTTGTCGAAGTGGAAGTGCGGCTCGACGGCGACTCGTCGAAGCTCGTGGCCGACTTCATTGGCCTGCAAGTTCGTGCCCGGTTCCTGCCGCCGAAATGACTTCCTACCGCCTCGCCCTGTCGAACCTGTTTCACGACCGCGGCCGTTCGGCGGTGTCGGTCACCGGGGCGGCGTTCGCGGTCGTGCTGATCTTCATGCAGCTCGGTTTCCTGGGCGCCACGCAAAACACCGCGACGTTGCTATACGACCGACTCAACTTCGATCTCCTCATCACGTCCAGTGAATACCTCGACTTCAGCCGCCCCGGTAGCGTGACCCGAACGCGGCTGGCTCAGGCACGGGCAATTGAAGGCGTGGCAGACGTGCTGCCGTTCTCGACCGCGCAAGGGTTGTGGCGGAACCCGACGGCCGACCCGGTTCGCGGCGGCAAACGTTGGGCCATCGTGATGCTCAGCGCAAACCCCGCCGACTTCGATGCGATCTTTTTGCCGCAGAATCGTGGCGTTTTTGCAACCGCCACCGACCGGGACGCCGCCCGCTCCGCGTTGTCGCGCCTCGATACCGTGATGTTGGATCGGCGTTCCCGGCCCGACTTCGGCGACCCGAACGTGATGCCACCGGGCACGACCACGGAGTTCAACGGCCAGCGCGTGGAGTTGGCCGGGTATTTTGAACTGGGCACCGGCTTCAGTTACACGGGCTTGCTGTTGGCGAATGAAGAGACGTTCACGAACCTCACGGCGCGCTCGCCAAGCGATGTGACGTTCGGCCTCGTAAAACTTCGGCCCGGTGAAGACCCAAATGTTGCGGCGGCACGGTTGCGGGCAACACTCCCCGCCGATGTATTGGTGTACACCCGCGACCAGATCAACACCCAAGAGCAAACCTACTGGGTGTCGAAAACCGCCGTGGGGAAGTTCTTCTACTTCGGCGTGCTGCTCGCGCTCATGGTCGGGGCGATTTTCGTCTACCAAATGATGGTGGCGGACATCAAGAAGCACTTGCCGGAGTACGCCACGCTGAAGGCAATGGGCTACCGGTTCGGCTACCTGTTCTGGATCGTGGTTTGGCAAGCGTTGTTCTTGTCGATCGCGGGCTATCTCGGCGGGTTCGTCGCCGCGCTGGGCCTCTACGAAGTGACCAAATCCGCCGCCCACCTCCCGGTCACGATGACCCTCGACCGCGTGGTCCTGGTGTTCCTACTCACCGTGGGAATGTGCGTCGGGTCCGGGCTGATTGCCGTGCGAAAAGTGAAGAACGCCGACCCCGCCGATTTGTTTTAACTGAACGAGCTACAGAGAAATCACCGCTTATGTGACATATCACACGGCAATGTTCAGTTGGACTGGCTGACATACAGCATAGAAAATGTCAACTTCCGATAACATTCTATCGCTATCTGTTGATATTTGTTTACATCGGACTTCACCGCATCCCAGTTCTTCCACTATTCTGCTGTGAATGTCAAAACTCTTATTGACCCAAACTACAGTCCAAAGTAGTATAGTTTGAGATTTGTGCAAGTGTCCTGCGAATCCACAAGGAGACCGTGATGAGATTTTTAATGACCGTAACATGTGTGGCAGTGTTCATTTTGACCACTGCTGATAACACATTTGCTGACTTCACATCGGTAGTGATCGGCAATCAGACAAATTCCGATATACGCGGATACACCAATGGCACCAACTACCCAATTGCTCCATCGAACTTAACCGTTGGTGGAGTGCCGTTTGCACTGCAGCAGTTTGCTGGAAATCCAAACACCCTGGGCGCGATCCAAAGTCCTGCCGGTAATTCCCTGTTTTCGATCCCGACCAACGTCCTGGGTGCAACTGCGGTCTACACACTTATCAATTCTGCTTTCGGGTCCATTGGTTCGCCAATCGGACAAATTGATTTCATTGGTACCGGCGGCGCGTTCGCTACCTTCAACTTGGTTGAAGGTGTTAACGTTCGAGATCACTTCAATAGTGTTTTCAACAACATCGTGACCGATCCAACAATCGTGACGGCCAATTTCGCTGGGGATGTCCGACTGGATCGCCAAACCTTTAACTTGCCTGCCAATTTCGCAACACAAACACTGACGGGAATCAACTTCTACGGCACAAACGCTGGTATTCCCCAAGGGGAAGCATTTCTGGCAGGGGCAACAATTCTCTCGAATGGTCCAGTCGCTGTTCCGGTTCCCCCCTCACTGATTCTTGCATTGTCGGGCGTCCTAACACTCGCGCTTCGCTTCCGCCGCCTTCGCTAACCAAAAAAAGTCGAGCGATTACCGGGTTGGGAATCGCTCGACAACGGCAAAAGCCCACGCATAATGATGCGTGGGCTTTCTCTTTGTTCAGTACACCAGAATCAGTCCGACTTCTTCGACTTGTAGTCGCCGTCG
>JANLRE010000742.1:0-7411 GCA_031368205.1 Fimbriiglobus sp.
CTTTGCGCTCCCTCACCCCTCCAGTGCCTTCTATTCAATCTCGAACCCGTTAGCCAGAAAATTTCCCGCAACGGGTGGAGTAAGTGTCGTTTCTTCCTGCGAACCATCCCTTCGCTATTCAAAAAACCCAAGCTGTTCCGCTGCCAGTATTAAGTTTACCCTGGCTTCGCCAGTTTGAACCGCGCCGCAGGGCTGCGGGACGGTGGCGGGAGTTCCTCAGCCCCTTGTGGCACCGGAAGCCCTTGGGGTGGCAGCGCCATCGTTGGCGCGCCGTGGGGTGGGATGCCGGGGAGGGGGCGGACGGTGACGTCTTTGTCGGCTTCGTAGTCTTTGCCGTCGAGGGTGGTGAACCGCACGGTGATTCGCAGGCGGTCGGTGCCGGGGGCTTTGTCCCATTGCAGTGGGACGAAGTAGCCGGAACTGAGCAAGCCGCTTCGCCACGCTTTACGGAGTTGGTCGGGTGGCACTTCCCACTGGCCGATTTGGGTTTTGAGACCTTGGCGGTTAATCTCGAACGCCATCACGAGTGCTTTGCCGGGTAGCTTGATCGCCGTGCCGTCGTCGTCTTTCGGAATGATGACGACTTGCAACGATTCGTCGCCGGGTTGGCGGTCGTCGTCCACGCCGCCGGTTCCGGTGCCCAGCGTGATTTCTCGCAACGGCATCGTTGGCGCACCGCCGCTGTGCTGAGCATACGCCGGGTCCACCCAACCACCCGGCGCGAAGCCGGGCTGCGGGTGTTGCGGTTGGCGTTGGTAGGTGTTGTTCAGCAGTCGGGCTTGATTGAGTTCGGCACGCGCTTCGGTCAACTCGCGTTCGCGGGTGCGCAACTCCGCTTCCAACAAATCGTACTTCTTATCGTTGCCCGTCAACCCGCCGAGTTTGCATCCGCTGCCCGCAAACACGAGACACGTGACAAACAAAAACAAGCGAAGCCAGGAACGGAGTGGTCCCCGTTGTGGCGTCGCTTGTTCAGGTGTCCGTCCGTGCGTGTGCATCCTGCCCACTGCCGTGATCGGCGTTGTACTACGCGGGTGGTTACTCCCCGCGTGGTTTCGTGAAGCCGCCTTCGGGGATTCGTTCCAGAACCCCGTCGATCAGCCCGTAAGCGCTGGCTTCCTCCGACGACATAAAGTTGTCGCGGTCGGTGTCTTTTTCAATCTGGTCGTAGGTCTTGCCGGTGTGCTTCTTCAGAATCTCGCTGAGCTTCTTCTTGGTCTTCAAGAACTCTTTCACGTGAATCTGAATCTCGATCGACGTTCCTTCCATCCCGGCGAGGGGCTGATGGATCATGATGCGGGCGTTCGGCAACGCGAACCGTTTGCCGTGGGCACCGGCGGTCAACAGCAGCGCCCCCATGCTCGCGGCCATCCCGACGCAGTACGTTGAAACGGGGCACGAGATGAACTGCATCGTGTCGTAAATCGCCATCCCAGCGGTCACGGACCCGCCGGGGCTGTTGATGTACATGTGGATGTCGGCCTTCGGGTCTTGCGAGTGCAGCAACAGCAGTTGCGCGACGATCGCGTTCGCCATTTCGTCCTGGACCACCCCTTGCAGGAAGATGATCCGGTCCTTCAGCAGCCGACTGTAAATGTCGTACACCCGCTCTTCGCGGCCGGTCGTCTCGATCACATACGGTATTGATGGCATGGTAGTTAATCCTAGTATTCGGGTCGTTCACCGCTCGGTGATGAATGCAGATTCGGGAATACGTCGAAGTCTCGCGCCAGTTGTAACGACTGTCACGATGGGGCAAAAAAGAGTAGCCACCACGGAATTCACGGAAATCACGGAAAATGTAAGAACCAGAAAGTAGCTAGCGGGATCAGCTTGCTGACAAGTGACTCACTTTTTGTTGTTCTGATTTATTCCGTGTTATCCGTGTATTCCGTGGTGACATGTATTTTCCGGGTTAGACTTTCTTGGCGTCGGCGGGCTTCAGGAGCACGTCATCGACGAGGCCGAATTCTTTCGCTTCATACGACGTGAAGTAATGGTCGCGGTCGCTTTCCTTGGCGATCACTTCGATCGGCTGGCCGGTGTGCTTGGCCATGATCTGGTTCAACCGCTCGTGTTCTTTAATCATCTCGTTGGCTTGAATCTCAATGTCCGAGATTTGCCCGCCGACCTGACCGTAAGGTTGGTGGATCATCACCTTGGAGTTCGGCAGTGCGTAGCGCTTGCCCTTGGTTCCGGCGCACAACAGAACGGCGGCCATGCTAGCCGCAAGGCCCATGCAGTACGTGTTGATCGGGCAATCCATGAATTGCATCGCGTCGTACAGCGCGAGGCCTGCGCTCACGGACCCGCCGGGGCTGTTGATGTACAGGTGGATGTCGGCGGTCTTGTTCTCGGTCACCAGAAACAGCATCTTCTGAATCGTCAGGTTGGCCATGTAGTCCGAGATCACTGGGCTGCCGCCGGTTTCGGGGCTACTGCCCAGGAAGATGATGCGGTTTTCGAGGAGCAAGTCGCCCAAGGTCAGGGTTCGTTGCCGGGCATACGCCCCGCCGCGTTGCATGACCGGGCCGAGTGGCCCGGCCGTCGGCTCACCGTAGGGCGGTCCGGACACGGCCATCAGTTCGTTCGGTAAATGATCCATCGGGGAAAACATGCGCGTTTGCCTTTCCATCGCTGGGTAAACAGACACGAGACGGAAGACCGGAAACAGGGGGCATCGCCCCCTGTTTCTTCTGTCTCGTGTCTCGTGCTGAGGTGGTCGTTAATACTCTACGGCGCTGGTCAACTGGTGGGGACGGGTTGGCTGCTTTCCGGTGCGGCCGTCGCGTCCATCGTGGAGACTTCGTCGGCTTCTTGCTTGAGTGGGTTAAACTCGTATTCCTCGTACTCCGCCGTGGTCAACAAAAAGTCGAGCGCTTTGCGTTCAAGCAATTCCGTGGCCAGTGCTTCGAGGAGATCTTCCTTGTCCATGCGGGCGCGGACCTTGCGAGGGCTTTCGCCATTTTGCTCCGCGATGCGGTCGATTTCGTCGTCGATGTCCGCGTCTTCAATTTCGAGCTTCTCGGTCTCGGCAACCTTTTGCAGCACGAAATGTTCTTTCAACGCAGAAGCGGTGCTGCGCAGGACATCTTGTTCGAGCATCCGCTGCCGACTGCGGATTTGATCGTCACTCATGCCCGACGACCGCATTTCCATGACCCGACGCTGAAGCGTTTTACGCGCTTGGCGGACGAGCAAATCCTTCGGCAAATCCCAGTTCGCGTTCCCGGCGAGCTTCTCAAGCACTTGCGTGCGGGCGGTCTGCCGTTGGGTGTAATCCATGAACCGTTCGAGCCGTTTCCGAACGAGTTCGTCCAGTTGGGCTTCGTTGCGAACGTCGAATTCCGCCAGGACCGTCGGGGTCAACTCAGGCTGCCGAACGACTTTAATTTCCTTAACCGTGAACGCCGCCTGGACTTTCACACCCCGCATGGATTCGGTCTGGATCTCTTGCGACAGCTTGATGTCCACGGTGCGGGTGTCGCCGGTCTTGGCGCCAACCATCACCTTACCGAAGTTCTCCGCGACCCCGTCGGCCAAGGCAAGTTGGCGGTCCACTCGCACGCGGATTTCGTTGACCTTGTTCAACTCTTTTTCGCCCATCTTAATCACGACATCGGCTGTAACAAAATCATTCAGCGCGACCGTTGGGTGTGCGCCGTCCTTCACGATGACTTGGCCATACGGCTCCAGCATTCGCTGCTTTTCCGTCACGACTTCCGCGTCGCTAAACACGTGCGTCGGCTTGCGGAGTTTGAGCGTTTTGTATTCCGGCAAATCGAATTCCGGGCGGACTTCGATGTTGAACTCGTAGACCATCGGGCCTTCGTCGGGAATCAACACCGCGTTCGGGTCGAGTTCCGGCGGGCTGAGTGGCGACAGCGTTTGTTCCTCGGCGAGTTGTTCGAGGCTCGCCATCAGAATTTCGGTCTTCACTTCCGCGTAAACTTCCTTGTGGTAGCGTTTTTCCACGATCTTGCGTGGCGCCTTCCCGACCCGGAAGCCGTTGAGTTGAACCGGGGCTTTCACCATCAGGTCGGAGTATTTTTCTTCCAACCGGGCATCAATCGCAGCGCGGGCGACCGTGACTTTGACGTGTTTTTTGCACGGCCCGGCATCCGTGATGACCACTTCCTGGGGCAGCGGCACGGGTGTTTCGGTGTCCGGGGTTTCGGCGTCCGGGAGTTCGGTTACGGGCAGTTCGGCAATTGTCGTCTCTTCGGCCATCGGACGGCTCCTAGGTGGCGATCCATCCCCTGGGCATCATCCCACGGGTTCATCAGGTACTATTTACGAAGTTCCAGTGTAAAAAACAAAAAAGCCGAGAAAGCTATGAGGCACGCGGAGGGTTATTCCGCCGAGTGGCTCACATTTCCCGGCTCGTCTGTGTCCAACTTGTTCAAACTGGAAAGCGGGTGATGGGAGTCGAACCCACGACAACCTCGTTGGCAACGAGGTACTCTACCACTGAGTTACACCCGCGATGGCATCATGAACATTAAGGCGCAACGGCATCTGTTTCAAGAGGAACTCGGCAGGGAATTTACGAAACGTCAACGGTTCCCAAGTGAGTTCAGGGTTTCAATACTGTGGACGGAGTGCTACCCTCTAGATTAACCGATGAGGTGTCCGATGATCCAAACAGTTGAAGCGGTCGTAGATTCTGAGGGCCGGGTTCAGTTACTCGGGGAAGTCTATGTGACCAGCCCACGCCGGGCGATTGTCACGGTGTTGGAAGAACCCGGCGCGATCCCTGGCGAAAGTGCGTTGTTGGCAGAAGCGGCACTGGCTGTGGATTGGTCCCGACCCGAGGAGGATGCGGCGTGGACACACCTGCAATCGGGGAAGTAGTACAGGTAGGCAAATAGGTTCTTGAATAGATGCTACGTTTTGGAGTCATTCCATGCCCGTGACATACACAGCAGTTGTTCAAAAATCTGGGGAATGGTGGATCGGCTGGGTCGAAGAAGTGCCCGGCGTGAACTCCCAAGGGTACACCCGTGAAGAGTTGCTCGACAACCTATGGGATGCGCTAGAGGAAGCCCTGGAGATAAACCGCTCTGGTGCTAGAACTGCGACGAATGGAGTTACGAACGCGCAACGACAGGAGCTTCGGCGACGTGTTGCAGAAGATGACGCTCATCCGGAAGACGTGATTCCGTGGGAACAAGTCAAGGCCGAAGCACGAGCGAGAGCAGGGCGATGAGGTTAACGGTCGATTTCCGTGCGTTGGCTCGGGCTAAATACGACACTGCTGTGGCTTGGTACGATCAAGCGCGTCCAGGTTTGGGTGACGGCTTTGAAGCCGAAGTTCAGGCCGTACTGGATGAAATAGGCACGAGGCCGGAACGGTATCCAATTTCAATAAGAAGTTCGGATACGAGGAGAAGTCGATGGAAATAACACTTGACCCAGACCTGGAGTCCGCTATCCGTGAGTCGGCACGGCGGGACGGACGGACTCCGGAGGCCTTCGCCATTGACATCCTGCGGCAGCGGCTCCTCACACCAATAAACGGGATCACTCCCCGCGACGACTGGGAACGCCAATTGCTTAGTGCCGCAACGGACTGCGGGGTATCGCTGCCTCCCGCAGCGTTGACTAGCGATGGGATGTATGAGTAGTGAGTATTCTCGTTGATACCAGTGTCCTGGCCAGACTGGCGAACACCGCCGATCCTTCCCACTTGACGGCTGCTCGTGCGGTGATTGAGTTACACCGGCGGGGCGAGGTACTGCACGTCACCGCACAAAACTTGATCGAGTTCCGGGCGGTAGCAACCCGCCCCGTTGCAGTGAACGGACTTGGGCTGACGGTAACCGCAGCTGAGGCGCGGAAGAGAGCGGGCCGATGAATCGTTGGAAAAAGCGAGTCCTATATCTCTTAGTCGCACTCATCGTCATATCGGTTATTTCGTTATACCTCGTTGTCGTTGAGGTTCATAGATCTATGCAATACTACTTTCCTCCCGCCAAGGCTTCGGTGTACGTGGTTTCGTAGGTGAACTTGGAGCCTGTGCCTTGGTGATTGGTGATTTCTTTCTTCACACTCAGGCGGGCACCGGCGTAGCGGTTGGTGGCGCGTTGGACGTAGACTTCGCCGTCCCAGAGGTAGGGGACGAGCGGGGGCATTTCGGCGGGGTCTTTGGGGGGGAGTTTGAGGGCGGTTGCGACGCCGATGACCGCGTACCCCATGTTCTCCCCTTTCAGGGTGTAGGTTTGCGTGGCGTCGTACTTTTCGCCGGTGCCGTTGGGCGGGTCGAGTTTGATCGTGAAGGCGCGGTCCCAGGTACCGTTGATTGCGGGCAATGTGTCGGGTAACGTCAGGCGAAACGGCAACTCGACTTGCAACCGCTCCGCTGACGCGGTGTTCATGGATTTGGCTTCGAGCAATTTGCCTTGCGCGTCAATCTTGATCGTGACAATCGGCTTGTTCAGATAGGCCGCCATCTGCTGTTGCCCTTCGGCGGTCGCTGAGTCCATCACAAGACTATCGACGGTCGGCTTGCCGTCTTTATCCTTCGGCCCCGGTCGGTTGATGGTTTGCTTCATGCCCAGAATCAGCATTTCCAACGTCGCCACGCCGCTCGGCTCGACGGATTTCACGTCCCATCGCCGTGTCAGGTTCAGTTTCGTGACCGTGGCCGCAACGACCGGCTTGTTGGTTCCTTCTTCGAGGGTCGTTTCGGTCACCGTTATGACTTGTTGCACGGAGTACGTGAGCGACTGCCCCGCTTGCCATTGGAATCGCAACGCTTCCTGAGCACAGAGCGGTGACGCCGAGACGATCGCAACCACCAAACTGATCCGAAACATGGGGCACCCCCTTCAAGAATGAAGCAGGGTTGTACCGAAGTCCCCGAAACGTAGGAAGGCGAAGTTGGTTATGTTCCTTACGAATGCACTGGCGAACTGACGGGATCAAAACAGTACGGGCCGCTGACCGGGGGGATGGTCAGCGGCCCGTACTTGGGGAAATCCGCACTTCAGAGGATTATTGCGATCGCCGTGGAGGGGGAATTCCAGGGCGATCGCATCATCCGATTGTCATCTGGTTCCAAACGGGGGATGCCGGAACCAGACAGTCACCACAACTTTTTTGGGGGGAAGTTTGCGTTGACGAAGTGATGTAAAGCACAGCCCGTGCCAAACAATTATGAAAAACCGGACATCCGCTGCAAACCGTGAATTCGCAACAGGTTGAATGCACACGACTGGGACAGATTACCCAGTTTCATTTTGCTTTTGACTGAATCGCCTACCGATTTGCAAATGTTACAGGGTAGTTTTTACAACGTCGGCAATTTTCGCTGACGATCGACTTCTGCACGAATCCAACTAATTCTTGTTAGCCCGACGCGCGAGCGTGGGTTTTGGTCGGCCCCTCGCCCGCGCGTCGGGCTAACAAG
>JANLRE010000765.1:0-2015 GCA_031368205.1 Fimbriiglobus sp.
CAAGACCAGTCCGGCGTGAAGGTGACGTTACTGCCGATTAAGAAAGTGACAGGTCGTTGGGACGTGCCATTGGAATTGACCTACCCGCCGACCAAGATCGAGTTTGAAAGCTACGAGTCCGCCCTCTGGCTGACCGAGAACCGCCTGCAACTCGTCAACCCCACCGGCCAAACCTACGCCCCCATCAACGAAAACACCCGCGAATCTCCCACGAAAGCCTTCGTCACCTACCGCTTCCTTGACACCGCCAAAGGCCCGCCCTTCGCCGACCGCAAAGGCTGGTCCATCCTGTACGACACCCCGTCGCCGTTAGTCGAGTTTCTTGTCAACTTTGATCTGCGTGACGTGACGTTGCCGTGAGATGTGTTACCACTTGAATGCAATCGGCACGTCGTTACGATTACAAACACCTACCGATTCACTTTGCTGGCCTTGGCAGTAGTCACCTTGGCCGTTTTGTTTTTGGGCTTTGGCTCATCGTCTTCCTCAACGTCAGCCTCGTCGTTGACAAACGCTTCCGCGATCCCTGTGAGGTTGTCGTTCGCGGTCTTTTCTTGTTGAAGCGTTTCGTCGAGCAGTTGGGCCACTTCCTCTTCAAACAGGATCGTAGCGAAGGCCTTGGTCGTGCCGTACCCGGCGATCTCGTAGTGTTCGACTTTCTGAGCCGCGCCAATGATCGCGGCGTCTTTCGCGGCCGGGTCACCCTTTTCGGCGATGATTTCCGCCCCTTCCTCGATCAACCCTTTCATCGCTTGGCAGGTCTTACCCTTGGGCTTCACGCCCAAGAGTTCGCACACTTTTTCAAGCCGCGCGGCCTGCTGGCGGGTCTCTTCGAGGTGTGTCGTGAAGGCACTCTTCAGTTCAGGGTTCGAGGCCGCCTTCGCCATTCGGGGCAAGGCTTTTATCAACTGCGTTTCAGCGCTGTACAAGTCACGAACGGATTCGTTGAGGACATCGCGTAGAGAGTTCAACACAGAGTATCTCCAGAAACAGTGGGGAAAAAGAAAAGCCACCCGACCCAGGTCGGATGGCTTGGAAATCAATCACGGTTACGGCTTCAGCACGACTTTGCCGAACTCGTCTTGCTGGTTCAAAAAGTGATCGTAGGCAGCCGGTGCGTCCGATAGCTTGTAGCGGTGGGTGACGACAAACGACGGGTCGATCTCCCCGCATTCGATCCGCCCGAGCAGGGGTTTCAAATACCGTTGAACGTGCGTTTGCCCCATCTTAATGGTCAAGCCCTTCGAGAAGGCCGCCCCCAACGGCATGCTGTCGAGCAGCCCGCCGTACACGCCGGGTACGGAGACCGTGCCCCCCTTACGGCACGCCATGATGGCTTGCCGCAGCACGTTTGGCCGATCGGTCCCCACCATCAAAGTCGTCTTCATTTTGTCAATGAAGGGAACGATGCCGGTGCCGTGCGATTCCAACCCCACGGCGTCGATGCAGGAGTCCGGCCCGCGGCCCGCCGTGGCGTCGTCGAGCCACTTGAGGACATCGGCCCCATTGGGGTCGAGCGTTTTCGCGCCGGCAAGTTCCGCCCGCGCCCGCCGCCCGGCGATCGGGTCGATGGCCAGGACCCGCTCGGCGCCGAGCAGGAAGGCGCTTTTAATGGCGAACAGCCCGACGGGGCCGCAGCCCCAGACGGCGACCGTGTCGCCGCGTTCGATGGCGCAGTTCTCGGCGGCCATGTACCCCGTGGGGAAGATGTCCGACAGGAACAGCACCTGCTCGTCCGTCAAATGGGACGGAACTTTCAACGGTCCCACGTCGGCGAACGGGATCCGCGCGTACTCGGCTTGGCCACCCGCGTAGCCGCCCAACATGTGGGAAAACCCGAACAGCCCGGACCCGGAGTAGCCGTAGACTTTTTCGGCCAGCCCCGCGTTGGGGTTGGAATTGTCGCACGCCGAGAAAAGGGTCTTTTTGCAGAAGAAGCACCCGCCGCACGCGATGGTGAACGGCACCACCACGCGGTCGCCGACCTTCAGGTTGGTGACCTTCTTGCCGACTTC
>JANLRE010000778.1:0-1109 GCA_031368205.1 Fimbriiglobus sp.
GCGCCGCAACCCCGTTGGGTCCGGGAAGCGATCCAGGATTTGCTCACGCCGAATCGCAAGAAAGGTTTAGCGCTCACGGTAGCAGCGGGTCTGATCGTCGGCGCGATTGCGTTGAACGCCGGGTTTTCGGGCATCGGCAGCCCAACCCGATCGAGCAACAGCTTGGTTGCCGCGACTACGTCGGAGAAAACAACGCCGAAGCCGGAAGAACCGAAGCAGGAAGAGCAGAAAACAGAAGAGCAGAAAACAGAAGAACAGAAGCCGAAAACCGAACTTGTCGTTCCCCCGAAAGCGCTGGGCATGAATGTCCCTATCGTTGCGATCCCGGCACTCGTTGCGCCGAGTAGCCTTGTTGCTGAAGCCGGTGGCGCGCCA
Organism: Fimbriiglobus sp.; assembly: GCA_031368205.1. Taxonomy (GTDB): domain Bacteria; phylum Planctomycetota; class Planctomycetia; order Gemmatales; family Gemmataceae; genus Fimbriiglobus. Next base: position 376 of record JANLRE010000778.1, read on the forward strand.
GAGCAGTTCGTCCCAATTGCCGTAACCCAACCAGTCATCAAACAGGTGACGTACACCGAAACCCCAATGGAACCCGTGACCGTGCCTCCACCCGTGACCATTCCTTCACCGCCCGGCACAGGTTCAACTCCACCGTACCCAGTGTTGCCAGAGATGAAGTTACCGGCGCCGTTACCAACCACTCCAGCGCCAATAATGCCAGTGATTGACGATGTCAAACCAATAGCGCCCTTGATTCCTGCATCACCGGCAACAAATGCACCCGTCACCCCGGAGCCGGTGAAAATTGCTGACGTGGCCCCGCCGGTCGTGCCCAAACCGACCCCGGTCGTCACGACCCCGGTCGTTGCCGCACCAGCAACGCTCATGACGCCAAACGGACAGCCGAGTCCGTTCCAAGAAGTGCCGCCGATGCCGGTCGCGGTCACTCCGACAGCACCCGTTCCTCTTCCACCCGCCCCGTCAGTGAGTGGCTTGGCAAACATCTATCCCGCACCGCAATCATTGGGTGCGCAATTGACACCGCCTGCCGCGATTCGCCCCGTCACGAACACCGAAGTCCGCACGGCGATTGATGTGGATTTGCACGAACCGATACGGTGGGACACCTACGCCTCCATTAGCAAAATGCACTTCGGGGATGACCGCTACGCCGCCGCGATTCAGGCGTTTAACAAGAACCGTAACCTCGGGGATGGTGCGGCGATTGAATTGCCACTGACGCAGTATTTGCG
>JANLRE010000784.1:0-2049 GCA_031368205.1 Fimbriiglobus sp.
AACTGCAAGCAGAGACCCCGCTCCGCAGGAGTAGTGATTATCACGTTCGGCGGCGTGGTGCGGAAGCGGGAATCATCCAATTGACCCTTGCGGAAAATCGCGCGACACCGGGCGTAGGCGTACTGCATGTACGTGGCGGTGTTGCCATCGGTGGCAAGCATTTTATCAAAGCTAAACGTATAGTCGCTGGTTCGGTTGCCACTCAGGTCGGCGTACTTCATTGCGCCAATGCCGACCGTGTTCGCACTTTCTGTCTTCGTTTCGTCCGTGAGTTCGGGCACGACGTGGCCGTGTTCCTTGCGTGTTGTGTAGCTCGCTTCGTACTTCTGCAAACCGAGGGTACACGCTTGGTCGATGAGATCGCCGAGTTCGGTCACGCCGCCTTTTCGCGTCTGAAACGGCTTGCGGTCTTCGCCCAAAATCGAGCCGAATTGCAGGTGGTGGAATTCCACTTTGTCGTAACCCCAACGACGGGCGTTCGCGTACAACGTGCGGAAGTGCAAGGCTTGGCGGGCATCGACCACGTACAGCATCACATCGGGGTGCCACGTTTCGACGCGGTAACGAATCGTGGCGAGGTCAGTCGTGGTGTACGTGAACGCACCATCTCGCTTGCGAACCAGAGCCGGTGGTTCTTCTTTGCCTTGCTCGTCTTCAGTCTTCGGAATCACGCCCTTCGCATTTGGAATTACGATCGCGCCGTTGCTTTCGACGGCGACCCCTTTCGTCAGCAAGTCTTCAACAATACCCGGCAACATCGGGTTGTAAAAACTCTCACCTAGTGCATGGTCGATCTTCACGTCGAGACGTTGATAAATCGGGCGTAGCATCTCCAGACAAGCCGGCATGAATTGCTGCCACAACGCCAGATTTTCTGGGTCGCCGGCGTGCAACTTCGCGGTCTCCTGGCGGCAGGCTTCCTTGACCGGGTCATTGGTCACGGCTTCGTCGTCATCGTCGGCAGCCGTCTTAAACATCTTGCGGACTTCGATGTACAGCCGGGCTAGCTCACGCACCGGGTCGGCTTGGTACGCTGCGTCGTTGCGGTGATGCTTGTAGCCGTAGATCAAGATGCCGAACTGCGTGCCCCAATCGCCGAGGTGGTTGTCGCCCACAACGTTGTAACCGAGGAATCGCAACAACCGCAGCAGCGCATCGCCGATAATCGTGCTGCGCAAATGGCCTACGTGTAGCGGCTTGGCGACGTTCGGCCCGCTGTAGTCGATCACGAACTTGCGCGGCTTCACGGCTAGCGCCACCCCGAGGCGATTATCAACGGCCATCGCCTGAACATGCTGCGCCAACGTGGCCGACTTCAACTTGATGTTGATGAACCCCGGCCCGGCGACCGTGGCCGATTCGATCAGATCGTTGACGGGTAACTTCGTGACGATTTCGTTGGCTAATTCGGGCGGCTTCTTGCCGAGTTGCTTAGCGAGTGCCATCGCAAAATTGGCTTGGTAATCCCCGTGGTCTGCGTTCGACGACTGCTTAATCATCGCCAAGTAATCGGGCACTTTCGCCGAGTCCGGTGCGAGTGCAATCAGTGCTGGCTCGAACAACTTGCGTAATTCACTTTGCAGATTCATGACCGCGAATCCCAAAAGGAGAAAGCCCATGCATCATGATGCATGGGCTTGCACGTTCACACAATTCCACTCACTCCGCGTCTTGCTCGGCTTCGATTTTTTCTTCTTCGTCGAGTTCGTACTCGAGTTCCCAATCGACTTTCTTGGCGTCCGCCCAGAGTTCTTCCAGCTTGTAATAATCCCGTGTGTCGCTATCGAACACGTGAATCAGCACGTCGCCGTAGTCTTGGACAACCCATTTGCTGGAATCGTACCCTTCCACGCCGATGCGGTTGTCGCCAACGGCACGCATGGCGGCATCGACTTCTTCAACAATCGTATGCACTTGGCGACGACTGATGCCGGTGGCCAGGACAAAGTAATCGAACATCGGCGTCAGCCCACGAAGGTCGAGGACGTGGATGTCCTTGCCTTTGTTGTCAGCAGCCGTCTTGGCGGCAAGACAGGCCCTCTGGACGGC
>JANLRE010000793.1:0-3052 GCA_031368205.1 Fimbriiglobus sp.
TCTTCTCATCCTGCCAGACCAGCAGACCGGCACCGACGAAACTGATCATGGCCTTGCTGCTCGCGGTCTTCGCTGCGGGGCGGTCGAATGCCCCGACCTTGACTTGGATCGTGAAGTCTCCATCGACCGGCTGAAGCACGCGAGGGGCGAGGACGTTATCGAACGCTGGTGTTGGGTTGAGGTCGTGGTGAGTCCCCGGAACCGTGATCGTGAGCTTCCCCTTCTCATCGACCAGCTTGCAGTCGCCGGCAGGATCGACCACCGTGCCCCATCCCTTGATCTCCTGCGGCTTCTTGTCGTCACCGCGACTAGGCCCAATCCCGACGAGGATGAGGGCGACGCACGGAAGAACCTGGAACACTCGCTGCATCGACATCTCCTGTAAGGAATCCTGCGGCCGAACTTGTAATTAGATTGCGCGTGCGCAATCTATCACGGTTGCATTCCTCGGAGGTTACGCGCCGCCGAAGTTCTTGTTGGGAATGACGTTGCGGTCATTCCCTTGTTCGTTTCCTGCGCGACCTATCCCACTAACGGGCATCGCGCAACGTCATTCGTCGAGCGGGCTTTTCACGCCGCGTCCGCCCTTGTTTAGCACGTGAGTGTAAATCATCGTCGTGCTCACGTCGTCGTGACCCAGTAGCTCCTGCACGGTTCGGATGTCGTAGCCTGCTTCCAACAAGTGGGTGGCGAAGCTGTGTCGGAAACTGTGGCTCGTGGCGCGCTTGGCAATTTTTGATGCCCGCACGGCCTTCGTGATTTCCCGACTCACCGAACCCTCGTGGGCGTGGTGGCGACGTTTGGCACCGGAACGCGGATCAACTGACATTACGCTGGACGGAAAAACAAACTGCCAGATCCAATCGGTCGCGGCGTTCGGCAGCTTGATTGCCAGTGCGTTAGGAAGGTAAACGGCTCCGAAACCGTTTGCAAGATCTTTTTCGTGCAATCGTCGAATTTTTTCCAAATGGCGGACCAACTCGGGTTTGACGGCCCGCGGCATCATGGTGCGGCGGTCCTTGTTCCCCTTGCCCTCGCGGACGATGATTTCGTTTTGTTGGAAGTCCAAATCCTTCACCCGCAGCCGCAACGACTCCAACAGCCGCAGCCCGCAGCCGTACAGCAACTGCGCAATGAGTTGGTAATCGCCGTCCAGTTGTTGAATTACCTGCTGAACTTCTGGCTTGGTGAGCACCACAGGTAAGCGTTTCGGTCGTTGGGCACGGATTACACCGGCGATCAGACCGGGATCGACTTGCAACACGTGGCGGTACAGGAACAGAATCGCGGCGAACGCTTGGTTCTGCGTGCTCGCGGACACGTGGCCGATCACGGCGAGGTGCGTCAGGAACTGGTTGATTTCGGCGGCGCCCATTTCCAACGGGTGCCGCTTGTCGTGGAACAGGATGAACCGCTTGCACCAGTCGTGGTACGCTTCTTCGGTGCGGATGGAGTAATGCCGCACGCGACAGGCGTCGCGGAGGCGGTCGAGCAGCTTGGGCGGCGGTTGCGCGGACATCTCAATATTGGAATTGAAGCGGGGGGGCGTGTCAAAGCAAAAGTTTGAGAGGAAACAGCCCACGGACTTTCGTCCGTGGGCTTCGTGGGGTTTCGGTTGTGCGGCGGGATTTCACACCTTGACCGCTCTGCCGGTGCGGTTGCTTTCGTAGATGGCGGTGATGAGGGCGACGGCTTTGGTGCCTTCCTTGCCATCGACAGCGGGGTCGCGGTTCGACTGAATCGCTTCGACGAAGTCGGCGAGTTGACGGCGGTGGCCCTCGAAGCTGATCGCCTTGGGGTCGGCGGCGCCGCCACTAGCTCCGACCTTGGCGGCGAAGCGTTGCTTGATGGCGTCATCGTCAGCGGAGTGTGGGTTGAAGTCCCAGCGTAACACGTCCTCTTGTTCGATGACGGCGCTGCCCTTGTTGCCGTGGATGGCAATCGTCTTCGGGTAGCCGGGGTGAACGCTCGTGGTCGCTTGGATCACGCCGAGGGCGCCACTCTTGAAGCGAATGACCGCTGCGGCAGTGTCCTCCACTTCGATGCGTTCGTGCGCCAACATCGCCGTGAAGCCAGTTACCTCGACGGCGTCGCCCATCATCCACAGTAGCAAATCGACGCTATGAATCGCCTGGTTCATCATCGCGCCGCCGCCGTCGAGTGCCTGGGTTCCCTTCCACCCGCCTTCGTCGTAGTAGGCTTGCGACCGCCACCACTTGCAGGTCGTTTCGCCCAGGGTTAGCCGCCCGAACTTGCCAGCCGTCACAGCCGCTTTCAGCACTTGACTCGAATCGGCGAACCGGCTGGGGAAGATCGTGCAAAGCTTCACGCCGTTTGCATCACATGCGGCGATGATTCGTTCGCAACGGTCGGTGGTGATCTCCAATGGCTTTTCAACGACGACGTGCTTCTTCGCATTGGCTGCCAGAACCGCCGGTTCGAGGTGGTTGCCGCTCGGCGTGGTGATGACGACCGCGTCCACGCCCGGCGCTTTTAACGCCTCGTCCACGGTCGTGAAGATGGGACACACCGGTGTGCCAGTTTCGGTCAGCAACTTCTCCGCGTTGCCTGGTGACCGGCTAACGAGGGCAGCGACCCACGCGCCGGGAATCGCCGCGAGTGCCTGGGCATGGAACCGCGCAATCATCCCGCAACCCACAATCGCAAACCCGATCGGATTCGACATGGTAAACTCCCGACAAGAACGGAACCGTGTGCCGGGAATTGTAGTGATGCGGGATGCGTTCTACACGTTTGCTTCCAACACCTGTCGCCACCTCTTCGGCATTGTCCGAAAGGCTTCTTGATACGTGGATTCCAGAGGGACCAGCACCGACAAGTCCGATTCCAAGAACACCGGCAAGTCGATCAATTCTCGCCCTACGGCGGTCGGTTCAAGGAACGCACTTTTCGGATTACCGGCGTAAAATGTGGCTTGCGTCAGTGGTTCATCGGCAGTCATTTCGTACACGGGCTTGCTGTCGAATTCGCTCCAGATTAAATGGTAAATACCATACGGATCGCGTCGCCCGAACGGAAACAGATCGACAAT
>JANLRE010000850.1:0-2612 GCA_031368205.1 Fimbriiglobus sp.
GCTCGGGTCAATCGTCGAGAGGTACGAGCCATCGGCCAGGGTCTGCTGGCGGTTGAACATGAGGTGCCGGGTCTTGACGCGCGCGAGTAACTGGCACCCCTGGCTGAGGACCGACGTGACGAGATCGAAGCCGAAAAAGCCGCGATCCCAGAGCAACAACATGCCGGGTTGCAAGGACCGCACCAAGTGCGGCACCATCTCGTGCTCGCGGCGGCAATAGGGCCGGAAGGCGACCGCACAAATTGCGTGTGTGCCGAGTTCGCACAACGCCAGGACCCGGACTTGGGGGTACGCATCGGCGGCAAACGGATTGCGACCGCGTCCGAAGATGCGGTCGTTTTCGGGCGTGTCGGGCATGTCGAAGGTCGTGCCATCAATGGCCATCAGTCGCCACCCGCGATGGAACACGCCACGGGTGCCCGGCGGAGCCAACCCGGCGGCGAGATCCTGGACGAGTTCTCGCATCGGCGCGACGCCCAATCGCGGACGCGCTTTGGGGAACGCGGACGGATCGGGGTCGTGGTGGGGCCGGGTCGGGTGGAGCAACCGCCAGACGTGAGGGACGGAGTGGGTGGCGAAGAGTGAGAGGGCGATGACGAGCCAAACGGTGGCGTCCGAGGGGATGCGCCGGTTTCGGGTGTGCCGGGGTCCGAGGTGGGCGAGCAGGTATCGGATGCGGACTCCGGTGATGATCTGTTGGAGTCCGCGAAGGAACGGCAGAGGATCGTCCGACTTCGACTGGTCTCCGATGGGATCGGGGGTACGATAACGCATGAGAGCCTCCTGCCTTTTTGGATCGGGGGTACGACCCGAATAGCAGAGAGGCTCTCGACTTACGTCTTAACTCACGGGCATTGGGCTGAAAGCCTAGGAGCACTCAGCCTAGGGCAAGCCGCTTCCGCGACGCCATACGCATCAAGTTAAGGCGGGTCATCGGAGGAAGTCCTGGCACAATGGAGCGTTAGCGACCCCGTTTCGACTGTGACGAGGATCGTCCCATTCGGATCGCCCCAGGCGCATCGTCGCCCGCGTCGGCCACGCCGAACTCGCACGGGTCGGGCTAAACGAGAGTAGTGCCAGAGAGCAAGGCGTGTCGTACCGACTCGTCACGATTCCAATGGCAGCCGTGCTACGAACGCGGACGCTGTCCGAAACGCGGGGGTTCCTGAAGGCCCTGATCGAATCGGACGGAGACCGCATCCTCGGGTTCACGGCGTTCGGGGCGGAAGCCGGAGAGGTGACGGCTGTGGTGCAGGTGGCGATGGCGGCCGGGCTGCCGTACACCGCGCTACGGGACGCGGTTCTGACCCACCCGACCATCGCCGAAGGGCTGGTCGTACTCTTCTCCGCTCCCCCCGTCGAGGAGTAGAAACTCGGTGCTCGAAGGCACGCCGCCCCAGGCGATGCATGGGACCGGCGACCGCGATCCTGCTTTCTGATCGTTCACTCGCTCTCAGCGCGACCGCCGCTGTTGAGCGTAGACGTTAGCGGCACATGGGGGAATTCGATGGCTGAGATCCTGTCAAACGTGGACGGTGGCGGTCGCGGGCTGTTTCGGTCGTGGCCGTTTCGGTCGTGGCTGTTCTGGTGCGGCCTACTTGCAGGTGCCGGCATCGGGCTGCTACTCGGAGCTGCCTTGGTCGAACTGGAACTGCTGACGCTTCACAGTAAGGCGTGGGTCAGCGTGCTGGGGATTGTGTTGGTTGGCGGCGGCTCTGTGGTGGCTGCGCGTGGCAAACGCCACTAACTAACGGCTGAAGCGGACTGGGGCCGCCATCAGATGAGAGTTGAAAACAGAAAGCCCACGGATCATGATCCGTGGGCTTTCTTGGGTTTACTCTCCACTACTCACTATCCACTCACCACTACTACCCCACAAACACGCCGCCATCGAACGCATCGAATGGGGTGAACTGCACGTCGGGGTTTTGGGTGATGCTGGACGTGAGGTTCTTGCCGAGGTAGGCGGTCACGATGCCGGTTTTGCCGCCGCCGGTGGTGATGTCGCTTCGGCCATCGCCGTCGAGGTCGGAGACGGAGACCGGGACGCCGTCGCGGCGGTCGGTCGGGCCGGAGAAGAAGTTCGCTAGCGGGGTTAACAGACCGGCACGATCGACTAACTCGCGGCCTGATAGCACCAGAACCCGTGGCCCGCCGCCCGGTCCGGCGCCGATGACCAGATCGGCGCGGCCGTCGCCGTTCACATCTCCGGCGGCAATGTACAAGCCATCGACCAGGGTTGGGTCGAGTGCAAAGAAGTCTCCGATTATCTTGCGGGTGAAGGCTCCATTCACGAGGGACGCTCCGTCCCAAATCGAAATTCGCGGGCCGCCACCGGCACCGGCGGCGACGATGAGTTCACCGATGCCGTCGGAGTTCATGTCCCCAACGGCTGCCCGTGCGCCACCCCGGAAGTTGGTGTCTTCGATCCCGAAGAAGTCGGCGATGGGTGTCAACTTCACGCCGGTGAACACGCGAACCCGTGGGCCGCCGCCGTTATCTGGGGTGACGACCAAATCGGGTTTTCCGTCACCGTTCAAGTCGCCGGTTGTCACGAACAGTCCGCCGGTGAACCCTTCTTCAAATGGTGCGACTTGGGCGATCACTTTGCC
>JANLRE010000866.1:0-5404 GCA_031368205.1 Fimbriiglobus sp.
GGCCGAGTTTGCAACCCTGGTGCGCAGTTGCCTGCGGATACATGCCGCACTCGGCGAATGATTGAACCCACCATCCGCAGGACTGAGACACCGCGATGAACCGACTTGTCCGCTCCTTTTCCCTTCTGTTCGCTTTTGCCGCGCTCGTCGTCTCGCTGTTGGGTTGTGGCACCAAGCCACCTGCCTACGTAGCCGTCAGTCAGGAAAAACTCAACGAAGACCCGTGGGGCCGGGTGGTCACGCAGCTTCGCAAAGAAACGGAAATCGGCTCCTGTCGTCGGATATTAGAAACACTCCGCAGTGATCTGGCGGTCAACACCGACCCGCAATTCCAACCCGCCTCGTTAACGCCGGATGCGGAAAAAACCATCCAGCAGTTGCTGACCCTGAACGAACAGGAAGCACGCGAAATCCGCTCCGCTTCCTACTCCTCGCTCGACGCGGTTTACTTGGCCGAGTGCTTGTACCTCCGCGATGTCGCGCGGTCGTTGGACCTGACGGGGTTGCCCCCGACACGCCAAGCGGAGATTGCTTTTCAATGGGTCGAACGGCAAGTTCAACTGAACCACTGGACGACGAACATTCGTGGCCAAGTCCAAATCATGCCGCCAGCACCGCCCAGTTTGGTCATGACGCGCGGGGCCGGGAGTGCGCTGGAACGGGCCTATGTTTTCCTGGCCTTGCTGCAACAAATCGGCCTCGACGGGTGTTTGATCGGTCCGCCTGAAGCAGGTGGTAGGAGTTGGATCTACGCCACGGCACCGAAACCCGATGCCCCGCCGAGTGGGCCATTTTGGGCCGTTGGCGTGCGGGTTGGTGCCGATGTTTTGCTGTTCGACCCCCGACGGGGTGAACCACTACCGGGGCCGGGTGGTACTGGCGTTGCAACACTCACGCAAATCAAAGCGAACCCGGACCAACTCAAGCCGTGGTTTGATGACAAAGCGCGACCGTGGGATGTGACGGCAGCGGATGTTAAAGTGGCCACCGCCTTTTTGGCCGTGCCGCTCAACGCACTCGCGCCGCGTTGGCAACGGTTCGAGAAAGAAATGCGGGTGGATAAACCGCCGCTCCGGTTGGCGATCGACCCGGTTGGTCTCAGGGCACGATTTGCGACCGAAGCCAAACTCGCGGACCTAGCGTTTTGGAACGTCCCCGCCGATGCTTTTAGTTACACTCGCGCCCTAGGGTCGTTCACGCTTTCCAAAGACGGCGGCTCTTGCCCGCTGCCCGATATCGTCCAGAAGTTTAGCTTCGACCTGGTTCCCTGGGAGCTTTTCAAGGTTCCCGATGCCATTCTTGGCGTCCCGGAAGTCGTGGAACGACTGCGACTCGTCTCCGCCTCCACGTTCGCTACCGCATTGGTCGCACCACCGTCCCCCCGCGAACGCATCCAACGGGGTCAGTTCATCGAAGTGGCACCGTACTTGGTGAAAAAGCGGCTCGATTTTGTGGCCGCCCAGGAACGAACCCGGACTGATCGCAACCGCGAGATGGGGATCGACGAGTTCGGCATGAAAGCGCGGAGTGTGTACGAAAAACTACTACTAGCACGAGGTAGACAGGCAGCGAATCCCGTTGCGTTGAACGAGGCCGAGCAAGCGGTGGAACGGTTCTGGAAAGAGGAGGCCATGACGTTCGGCGCGCTGGTCGATCTGGCCGTGGCCGAAGCGGGACTTGCGGAATCAACGTACTTCATTGCAGTCTGTTTGCACGAACAAGCCGAACGAGTGCAACTGCAATTGGACCGGTCGATGAGCGATCCAAAACTGAGTGCGACGGTTGCCGCAACGAAACAGAAAGCCACCGAAGCGTGGCAGGAGTCAAAAGGTTGGTGGGTGCGATATGACCCCTACGCAGAAGGGCAAAATCGCATCTATCCGGGCCGACTCGACCACACCCGACGGCTCGCGGAACGAGCCAACCGTTCTGTTACAGAGTTGAGTACCCGCTAGAACTGGACAACTGCCCCGATTCAATGTGGTAAGATGCAGGCTGATGTTAAAACGCTGCACCTGCCGACTGGCGAGGATCCGATGCGTGCCCGATTAGTGCCTGTTGACGACGCGCCGAGTATTGAACTCGTTAAGGACATGACACTGGTTGGCCGGAATGAAGAATGCGACGTGCGGATCGACCACAAAAGTGTCTCGAAACTGCATTGCGTTCTGGTGAAAACCGACGGGTTAATACTCGTCCGTGACCTGGGCAGCACCAACGGCACCCGCGTCAATGGTCAACGGGTTCGCCGAGCGGCACTGTTGCCGAACGACCACATCGCCATCGCAGCGTACCGTTATCAAGTCCGATTCGGTGAACACATCGACGATTCCTTGCTTCCGTCTATGCCCGAAAACCTATCCCAACTCCCGCCCGCCGACGACTCCGACGACCACGCCGCGCTCGACGAAAAACCGCCGAAAGGCCCCCCCCTCAAACGCAACGCCTTGCCGGATGTGTACACCGACAAAACGCCGAAGTAGCAACCCTACGGGTTAAGCAGTTGCTGGTTGATGCTGGTTTTGTTAGCCCGACGCGCTGGCGAGAGATGAATCATCCCTACGCTATCGCTTCGGGCTAACCTGCTTTTACTTCGTGCCGATCGCCCAGAGGAAGTTCCAGCCGCGAAGGTAGATGCGGCCTTCAGAGATGGCGGGGGACGCGGTGAAGGTATCGGGGAGTTTGTTCTTGCTTAACACTTCGAGTTCCGCTCCGGGTTTGACCACGGGCATGGTGCCTTCGCGGCCCACTAAATACAGTTTGCCATCGGCGTAGACCGGGTTGGCACGGTGGCGTTCGTTCGTGATGCGGCTAGTGGTAATCACCTTGCCCGTCTTCGCATCCACGGCAGTGAGGTTGCCTTGCTCACCCATCAAGTACACGGTTGAATCGACCAAGATGGGTCCGCTCACATCCGGGGTGCCCTTCGGCATCCGCCAAAGTTCAGCAGCATTTCCCGGCGTGATGTTCCCTTTGGCGGTCTTCGGATTCACGCCCACGGTCACGCCGTTTTTGCACGACGGCACCACGATCAAATCCGGCGTGACAAGTGGGGACGATACGGCGCGCCAGTGACGGTTGTAATTGGCTTTCGGGTTCAATTCCGTCACCCGCCAAACTTCACTGCCATCGGTCAGTTTGTGGGCGGTGCAGTAATCGTTACCGTGAGCGATCAGCATGGATTCCGCACCGTTTTCCCAGATGAACGGGGAGGAATAAACGTCCGGAGATTCCACACCAGCGGGGCTGTCACTCGTGCGATCGACTTTCCAGATTTCCTTGCCAGACTTGGCGTCCAGAGCAATCAAGTATTGCCCACCCCGGTGGAACAGTTGCACGTAGAGTCGGTCCCCGTATAGGGTCGGCGTCCAGTGGGCACCAAATTGGATTTGGAAGGCACCGTACTTTGTCGGTGTGTCGATTTCCCAGGCGAGTTTCCCCTCGAAGTCGTAGGCAACGAGTTTCCCGCTGCCTGCAAAGGCGAACACCAGTTTGCCGTCCGTGCAACACGATGCCGAGGCCAAGTTGCCTTCATCGCCCCGAAATTTCGCTTCGCCTTCACCCAGTTTGCGGGTCCATTTCTTCTGGCCATCTTTTCCAATGCAAAACAGCACCAGATCTTTCCCCGCTTGGGCGGTGAGAAAAATCTTGTCGTCCCAAATGCACGGCGTTGCTGCTCCGGGGCCGGGCATCTCGGCTTTCCACACGATGTTTTTGTCCGGCCCCCATTCGCTCGGCAGTCCTTTTTCGGTACTGTGCCCGTCGTTTTTCGGCCCCCGCCATTGCGGCCAGTTTTCGGCGAACAGAGTCGGTGCAGTCAGTGACAACCCGATGACACACAATAAAAAGCGTTGGTACACAGTTAAACCTCGGGGAACGACAAGCGGCGGATTAAACCTCCACCGTGTTCGGCATGGGAACGTTATGCTCAGCGTACCGAACCGTCCGGGAGTTCGCAACGGGTTAACCGCTGGCGGGTCGGATCGGTTCAGCCTAAGTTAACGGCACTCTAGCGATACGGACTTGTGTGAGGGTTTGCCGTGGGTCTTGTTGTGCAGAAGTTTGGCGGGTCGAGTGTGGCCACGCCGGAGAAAATCCGGGCTGCCGCGCAGCGGGCGATCGACGCGAAGCGGGACGGCAACCAAGTCATCGTCGTGGTCAGCGCCATCGGCAAAACGACGGACGATTTGATTGCCTTGGCCGAGCGGATTAGCTCGAACCCACCCGCCCGTGAAATGGCAATGTTGTTGGCGACCGGCGAACAGGTTTCGATTGCGTTGATGGCGATTGCGATTTCCACCCTCGGCGAGAAAGCCATCAGCTTCACCGGGCCGCAACTCGGGATCGTCACGGACAGTTCGCACCTGAAAGCCCGCATTAAGTCGATCGACACCAAGAAACTCCGGGATGCGTTGGACGCGGGGTTCATCGCGGTCGTGGCCGGCTTTCAGGGAATGGACGAAAAGTACGACATCACCACCCTGGGTCGCGGCGGGTCGGACACCACAGCCGTTGCGGTTGCGGCAGCGATGAAACTGGCGAATTACGACGTGCGGTGCGAGATTTATACCGACGTGAACGGGGTCTACACCACCGATCCCCGTATCGTGAAAAAGGCGATCAAAGTCGATGCGATCAGTTACGACGAGATGTTGGAGATGGCCAGCATGGGCGCCGGGGTCATGCACTCGCGGTCGATCGAGTTCGCCAAAAAGTACGACGTGCCGTTAATGGTCCGTCATGCTTCAACGTCCGAACTCGGAACGTGGATCGTGGCGGAAGAAAAGTGGATGTCGGAAATTCCCGTCTGCGGTGCGGCGTTGGCAGTTAACGAAGCGCGGCTGGTGCTGGATGGCGTCCCCGACCGTCCGGGTGTCAGTCACGCCATTTTTTCGGCACTCGCTACCGCTAACATCCCCGTTGACATGATCGCCCAAAGTGTCGGCAACGGCGGCAAAGCGTCGATCGGGTTCACGGTCATCAACTCCGATTTGAAGAAGACCACGGACACGCTCACCCCCATCGTCAATGAACTGGGCGCGAAGCTCACCGTGACTGAACGGGTGAGCAAAGTGTCCATCGTGGGGGCGGGAATGCGACATGTTTCCGGCGTTGCCGAGAAGATGTTCGCGGCCTTGGCGATGAACGGCATCAACATGAAGATGATTACGACGGGCGACATCAAAATCAGCGTGCTGATCGAGGAAGACGTGCCCCCGGCGGACGGCGACGACGAGGACGCCGGCACCAAAAAGTCCCACCGCGAAGCGAAGCGGGCGGTCCGCGGCCGGCTCGCCCTGGAGGCGGTCCACGACGCCTTCGGCCTGCACATGCCGCGGAGCGGGGCCGGCGTCGCCCCGTCCGGCTACCGGCCCCGCACGCTCTCGGCGGTTGTGCCCGAGGC
>JANLRE010000919.1:0-3067 GCA_031368205.1 Fimbriiglobus sp.
CTTTGCGAGGGCCCGACACGCGACTTCTACCGGACAAACGGCTGAACCATTACCCATCACGCTTTCATGTCGGCGCCCTCGCAAAGCCTCGACCACGACCTACTTCAACCAGCGGTCGAACCACGTCAGCATCTCTTTCCGCATCTCGGGGGTGTACGTGTGGCCGATGTCGGGGTAGCGGATGCTGCGAAAGTGATCCTTCACCCCGATCGCTTGATAGACCCCGCCGGCTTTGGCTTCGATTACCCGGATGCCGTCGGCGGGGGAACCGGCGTCGAGTTCGCCCGTCAGAAACAACGTCGGTCGGGGCGCGATGAGGGACACCACGGCTTCGGTATCGAAGTGCTTCAGCAGCCCGTTGACGAAGTAGTAAACGCCGTGCTGCTTCAATTGACCGTGTTTAATGAGGTTCTCGTAACGGGTCAAGCAGGCCACGCCGACCACGCACGCGATCCGGTCATCGACGGCGGCCAGCCACCAACTCCGCGTGCTGCCCATGCTGATGCCGGTGGCGCCGATTCGCTTGGCGTCCACTTCGGGCCGCGTGCAAAGGTAATCGAGGGCGACTTGGTCGTCGCGGACGAACATGCCCCACAGCGTGCGGCCAAACCACAGGTTGTACTTCATCTGACTAGTTTGTTGATTCGTCGTCGTCTCCGTCACGCCACTCGGACCAGCGCTGACGCGGTCGCCGTACCACGCCGCATCCGGGGCGAACACCACCCAACCGCGCTTCACGAACGTGATGCCGAGCGGTTCTTCGCCGCCGTTGGTGTTCTGGGTCAACAACTGAGTGTGGTTGAAGCTCGACGAGTGCAGCCAAAGTATCGTCGGCGCTGGTTTCGTGAGGCCGTCGGGGATCAACATCAGCGCGGACATTTTGCCGTCGATGCCGTTCGCAATCCGAAATCGCTCGATGCGAAACCCTTGGCGTTGCTCCACCGAAACCAACTTCGCATCGGGCGTCGGTCGCGGCGGGAGATCACCCAGCGAGGCCACGACTTTGGCTTTTACGTCCGCCCGGCGTTGGTCCCAATCCGCTTTGTCCTTCGGCCCCGCGAACGTCGGGAACGGCAGATTCTTAAACGCCTCCGGGACCGATGCGTCCTGTTCCTGTTCGCTTTTTTGATACGCCGCGATCGCATCCGGACCGCTGGCGGGGGCCTTCAATTTCGTCGGGTTAATGACCGCCAGTTGCCGCTTGACGACATCCACCACGGCATCCGCGAGGCGTTCGTACCCAGCCGGGGTGTAGTGGGTGCCGTCTTTGCTGAGCATCTTCGTGGGGTCACCATCTTGAACGATGCGGTTGAGGTCGTGAATCGGGACGCCCAACGGCAGTAGTGTTTCGCCCGCCAACGTGTTGAATTTTTTCACGTCCGCATCGAAGCGGTCAAAATCGGCTTTTCGTAGGGCATGTCGGTCGTCAAGGATCGGGGTCGTGGACGCAAAAATCACATGCGGCGTGGACTTGCGCATCGTCTCCAACAGCGCCTTCAAGTTAGCAGCGTAGTCGGTGAGCGGGACTTGGTGCGTCATCGTTTTCTTGGCAAACTTCAAGTCGTGCAGCCCGTTGTTCCAATGCACGATGAGCGGTTTCGCTTCGGCCAGTAACCCGTCGATCAGCTTCAACGTCGTGGCCGTGTCCGCAGCGTTGGCGTTTGCCGAATGCACCTCCGCGATGCCTTCAAGCTTCTTGGCCACGATCGGCGCGTAGCCCATCCGGATCGAATCCCCCACGAGCAACACACGCGGCAACTCCCCTTTCGGCTGCGCGAACACCGGGGCCGCGACGAGGAGTAACAGAGGCAACGAAAGTAAACGCATCTCAACCTCCGGGATCGAACGATTCCCGGCGAACCGGCTGCGTAAGCTGCCGGGTGGGTAGCCACAAGCGGGTGGTCGGTTATCGCCACTGACCGCTTTGGGTGGACTGCCACTAGCAGGAGGCAGACCACCCAGGCGACTCACGTCGCCGGTTCGCCGGGAATGCGAAACCTTACACGTGCAGCTTGCGGTACTTCATCTTCGTCGGGATGTCGGCGGCGGCGCCGAGGCGGGCGTGGCGTTGCTCTTCGTACACTTGGAAGTTGCCTTCGCACCACACGACTTTGCTGTCGCCCTCGAAAGCCAAAATGTGCGTGGCGACGCGGTCGAGGAACCAGCGATCGTGGCTAATGACCACCGCACACCCGCCGAAGTTGTTCAGGGCTTCTTCGAGCGCGCGGAGCGTGTCCACGTCGAGGTCGTTCGTCGGTTCGTCGAGTAGCAGGAGGTTGCCACCGCTACGCAACAGTTTGGCCAAGTGAACGCGGTTCCGTTCCCCGCCGGAGCTATCGCCGACGATTTTCTGCTGATCCGGACCTTTGAAGTTGAACCGCGCGACGTAACCACGGCTCGCCACTTTGCGGTTCCCGAGCATGATGTAATCGGTGCCGCCGGTGATCTCCTGGAAGATCGTGTTCGTCGGCGTCAGTGAGTCGCGGTTCTGATCGACGTAGGCCACCTTCACGCTCTTCCCGATCGTGAGCTTGCCATCATCGGGTGTTTCCTGGCCGACGATCATGCGGAAGAGCGTCGTCTTCCCCGCGCCGTTCGGGCCGATCACGCCGACGATGCCGCCCTTCGGTAGGTTGAACGTCAGGTCGTCGAACAGCAAGTTGTCGCCGTAGGCTTTTTTCAACCCTTCGGCCCGCACCACCAAGTCGCCGAGCATCGGGCCGGGGGGGATTTGAATCGTGAGCGATTCTTCTTTCTCGTCGTACTCCTGCGCCTGCATTTTGTCGATTGCGGCCAGACGAGCCTTGCTCTTCGCCACCCGCGCACGCGGTGCCATTTTCGCCCACTCCAGTTCGCGGGCTAGTTCCTTCTGGCGGGCCGACTCTTGCTTCTCCTCGACGGCCAAGCGACGGCGCTTTTGGTCGAGCCAACTGGAGTAATTCCCTTCCCACGGAATCCCGCGACCGCGATCGAGTTCCAGAATGTATTGGGCGACGTTGTCCAGGAAGTACCGGTCGTGTGTGACGGCAACCACGGCCCCTTCGTACAGCTTGAGGTGCCGTTCGAG
>JANLRE010000921.1:0-14942 GCA_031368205.1 Fimbriiglobus sp.
AGTTTGCACGCTGTCTACGGCTGTGCGAGTCGAGCCACACGCCTGCACAGCTATTTGCAATCACTTCCGCTGAATTGGCTGTCACGAAAAGCCCGGAATACAAGCCGCAATTGGTCGAAGTCTTAACCCGTGTCGCCGGGACCAGCGAACCCAACGTGGCGAAATCGGCAACGATTGTGCTGAAGCGTCTCGCCGATTTGCCCGAGAAGTAAGCCTCACTTCCCGACGCTCTTTCGGATCACTTTGCCGGGTAACTTCTCCGCGTCGTGTTGGCCGTCGGCGATGACGGGGGTGCCGTTGACGAACACCCACTTCACACCCGTGGCGTACTGGTGGGGCTTGTCGAAGGTGGCGGTGTCGCGGAAGGTTTTGGGGTCGAAGACGACGACATCGGCGTAGTGGCCGGGTTTCAGGGTGCCGCGATCTTTCAGCTTGAGGATTTCGGCGGGGAGGCCGGTACTGCTGCGGATCGCGGCTTCAACGGAGATCGTGCCGTCTTCGATGGCGTAGCGGCCGATCTTGCGGGGGAACGTGCCGTAGCTGCGCGGGTGCGGCACGGTGTTGCCGGGGGATTGCACGCCGCCGTCGCTGGCCGTCGCCACCCACGGGCGTTTCATGTAAATCCGCACGTCTTCTTCGTTCATGCCGAAGTTCACGATCTGGGCGCCGCCGTTGCGTTCGATCTCCATCACGATGTCGATCGGCTCTTTCATCTCGGCCTCGGCAATCTGCGTCAGGTTCTTGCCCTGCCACGCCGGGTTCTTGGAATAGCGGGCGATCTGGATTCGCTTGCCGCCGTCGCGCCCCGATAAGGCTTTATCAATGTCCGTCTTCATCTTCGGTCCGGTCAGCGGGTCGTCCATTCGGGCGACGAGGTCTTTCTGGGTGCCTTCGCGGTACTGGCTTGGTACGAGTGTGGCGCGAAGGCTGGTACTGCTGGCGATGTACGGGTACTGGTCAGCGGTGACGATTTGCCCTTTGGATTGGGCGTTTTCGATCAGCCCTACGGCCCGCCCGGACATCCCCCACGACTCCTGACCGCTCGCCTTGATGTGCGAAATGTGGACGCGACAGCCGGACTGCTTGCCGATCGCAAGCGCTTCCTCAATCGCCGTCAGTAGCCCGGTTCCCTCGTTGCGGATGTGGCTGGCGTACAGGCCGTCGTACTTCGCGGCGGCCTTGGCGAGGTTGGCGATTTCGTCCGTCTTGGAGTACGTGCCGGGGTTGTAGATCAACCCCGTGGCCATGCCGAACGCGCCGTCTTGCATCGCTTGCTCGACCAGTGCTTCCATCTTCGCTTGCTCCTCGGTCGTCGGCACGCGGTTGGCGTTGCCCATCACTTGTTCGCGGATGGAGTTGTGCGGCGCGAGGTGAATTTCGTTGCTGCCGATGCCGCCCGCTTCGAGCTTCTTGAAGTACGCGGCCACGTCCACCGGCCCGGAGCCACAGTTGCCGGTGACGACCGTGGTGCAACCTTGCGTGATGTAGTTCTTGTTCGCCCGCCCCACTTTTTCGAGAAGCCCGTAATCGCAATGGGTGTGCAAGTCGATAAACCCCGGACAGACCACGAGGTTCGCGCCGTCGATGTCCACGTCGTACTTTCCCGCCTTCAGTTCCTTGCCCACCGACGTGATCCGTTGGCCCTCAATCAGGACATCGCCCACGATGCCTGGCTTGCCGGTGCCGTCGTGAATCGTGGCGTGGCGAATCGCAATCGACTTCGTGTTCTGGGCGTGAAGACTCGACGAGACGCCGAGGACCGTCAGCCAAACCAGGAGCGAACGCATGGCAAAATTCCTCAACGTCGTGACAACCCGAACCCGAACCCGAACCCGAGCATAAGCGGATTGGGACGGGAAGTAAAGTAACAACCCAGAGCCGCAACTGGGGAGGGTAGGCGTCACGAAAGTTGGTGGGAAATTTGTACACTTTATGCAGAAGATTGGTTTTCTACCCCAACGGGGTTGTTCCCTTAGCCCAGGGTTGAGGAGGCTTTGCGACGATTACCCTGGGAGACTTCCGCACACAGGAATCCCGTTGGCGATGGGTGCGGGTTCCCAGGGTAACGGACCGTTGGTCCGCAACCCTGGGCTAAAGGAACGACCCCATTGGGGTCGAAAACGAAGACTTCAGACAATTTCCTACCACATGCCGGGACGCTCACCCACCGAGAAGTCGCACGCCATCCCCTGTTGATTGCGGTTGTCGGGGCTTCGCGTTACAATTGTCGCAAAGTTCACCGGATGTCCGGCTTCGGATCACACGTGGGGAGTTCGGCGATGGCTAGCGAGAAATCCGGACCGGGGTGGCGACCGAAGTCGGCGACGGACAACCGGCCCCAAACGGGGTGGCGGGCCGCCGATCCGAAGACGGCGGGGGGGTCGGGGCGGACCTCGAAGCTTTTTCTGTTGGGCGGGCTGGGGTTGGCGGTCGTGGTGGGGATCGTGTTCCTGATTCTGTACTTGAAACGGGCCGAACGACCGGGCATCGTGACGATTGCCGCCGACCCCGGTTACGTTTCCGAATCGGGGATCGCGCGGTTGGACGTGCCGTATGATCCGTTCGGCTGGCGGAGTGGGACGCAACTCTTGGAGTGGGCCGAAAAGGCACAAGGCTTCAAGTACGCCCCGAAGCCGCTGGGGACAAAACCGTTCTGGCTCGATACCAACGAGAATGAATGGCTCGATCAAGTGGCCAACGATTCAAAGATTGATCCGGTCGTCATCTACATCGGCTTGCACGGGGGCGTGAACGCAACGGGCGAGCCGATCCTTTACACCGGACGAGACGACAAAACCGAATCCGACATTCGAGAATCCGATCGGCCGGCGGTCAAGCTGAAAACGATTCTGGACAAGCTTGAACAGAAGGCGCCGAAGAAACGGAAGGTGGTCATCCTCGATACCGGACGCCGCTTGCCGGACCCGTTGTTGGGGGAGATTTACCCGGACTTCAACAGGGCGGTGCAAGAGAAACTCGGCGAACAGATTAAGAAGACGCCGACGCTCGCCGTGATCCTCGGCGCGGACGACGGCGAACGGGGTTGGGAATCCGCCGATCTGGGCATGACGCCGCTCGCTCACTTCTTGATGTTGCGTCTCTCCGGCGATCCCACCAAGAACAACAAAGATTCCTTCACCGCCGAAGACCTCTTCGCTTCCCTCGAACGAAACGTGCAACAGTGGTCGCTCAACAACCGCCCCGGTGCCCAAACGCCGATCTTGCTGCCGTCTCAGGATGACTGGAAAACCGATGCCGAGCGCCGACGGCAGTTTTCCCCCAGTAAGTTTTTCCTCCCGCCCGAACCGCTCCCGGTTCAGTCCAATCCCGTCAACCCCGTGACCAGTAACGACTGGAAGGCAATGGGGGATCGCTGTATGGAACTGGCGAAACTGACCCCATCACCGGCGGTTTATACGCCGGTGGCGTGGCGACGATTTCGGGAACTGCTGTTGCGGTACGAACACGCACTGACCAGTGGGGATACGGTCGGCGCGGGGGTGTTGAAAATCTTGCTGGTGCGGATCGGAAACGACATCGAAAAAGGCTTGGACATCCAGAAGGAAACCGTGCGCGAGTCCGTCAAGACTTCGTTGCCACTCAGTCAGGCTCTTGGTTTGCCGATGGCGAGTGCGGACAAGATTCGGCAAGCGCTGACCCGTGCCCAGACACTGGACCGGGCTGCAACGGACGGCAAGGCCGCGCTGGGCGGAAACAATGCGCCGGTGGAAGTCCATCTGCCGGTGATGTTGAACGACTTCGTGACCAAGGTGGTCCCCGGCTCGACGACTCAACTTGAAAAGACTTGGCGGCGCGCGGTCAACAGTCGCCTACTGGCCGAGCAAGCCTTCGTGGGGGTGCGGAATGACACGTCGCCGTTCCCGTACAGCGAACAACTTTGGACAGTGGTGCGATCGGACATCGTGAGCGCGGACGCCCTCCGTCGCCGGGGCGAAGACCTGATGTTGGCCGTGGGTGAGAACCACACCGAAGCCGCATTAACCGCCTTCGCGGCTGCGGATAAACTCTACGAACAAACACTGGTGAACGCGGGGAAGCTGCAACGCGCGCTGCGAATCCGCAATGACGCGTTCGCGGACTTGCCGTTCCTGTCCCGGTGGTTGAGCGAAGCCGACATCGGCGACATCGACAAGAAAACCGACCGGCTCCGGGAAGCCTGGAAGAAAGCCTACGAACTAACCCGGTTGCTCGACGGCATCGACCCGAACAAAGTCGAATGGGCCTCGCTCGATGCCGCAACTAACAGGGTGGATGAACCGCTCACGGAACTGCGCCGGGAGTTGACACTTGAAGCGAACAAGGTCCGCAACACCACCTCGCAATCCGATTGGCTGGCGATTCAGCATCTGTTGCTAGTGCCACCGCCGTTGGTAGCCAACGACCTCCGGGCCTCGCTTCAGGAGACGAGCCGAAGAATTACCGAGTTCTTGATGTCCGATACGTCGCAAGCCACCGAGGCCAACAAAAAAGGGACCGAACCCAAAACTGACCCGAAGAAAACGGACGGCCTCAAGGTGGAGGGCCAAAAGGCGGAGCGGCGGTTAAAACTCGCGGCGGACTCACTCGCCGGGAGTTGGGGCCAGTGGGCCAACGAACAACCGGGGCTTGGCAAGCCGGACATCACGGCGTCCCCCGATAAGTTGGCGGACACGGCGAAACAAGCCGCGATCATACTCGCCCATCGCCGGGCACAATCGGCTTTTGATAAGCACCCGCTGAATACCGCTACCGATCGGGATACCGCCGAGACCTTCAGCCGACTGGCTGCGCCGTTCTCGCAATTCGCTGAACCGGCCGTCACGAATGCACTCATGCGTTGGAAGACCTACCTCGAAGGCGCTGCGGCCCGGACCGCGCTGGACCACTGGTACGACGAACGGGGACTGCCGTACCTGACGGTCCTCTCTCAGACGTTTCTGGACGATGCTAAGAAGATCGGCACCCGCCTCGCGGAGAAGTCGCCACCGGACAGCACTGATGCGAAGGACGCCCAACGGTTAAACGCCGCGATTGGTAGCAAAGCACTCCGAATCCAGAGCGGCGACCCGGACGGTCCGATCATGTGGACGACGGAGCAAGACCGCACGTTCACCTACACGGTAGGGCCACTGGACTACCCCGTACCGGGTGACGCGGTGTTGTGGTGGACGCTGGACGAGCGTGCCAAGTCGTTAAAGATCGACGCGACGTTTCGACAGCCGGTGAACTTGCAAAAACTCGCCGACCATAAATCGGTCGTGACGGCCACGAGCGGGCAGTCGCTGGAAAACCGGGTCAACGGCCGCGCTAGCCTTCAAGCCTCTGGGTACTTCCGTGGCCAACGGCTCGGGCTAGCGCACACCACAACTATCGAGATCGACAACCGCCCTGATCTGGTCATCACCGAAGCCCAACCGCCGCCGAAAGCCGCGATCGCCATGCGTGCCGACTTCGACCCCGGCGCCGTGGCGATTTTGATCGACTACTCCGGCAGCATGACCTTCGGCTGGACTGGTGGAGAAGAGGGAAAATCGAAGAAGGCGATCGTGATTCAGACATTGAAGAAGTTGCTGCCCAAGCTACCCAAGACGACCCAACTCTCCGTGCGGTTGATGCACAAAAATGAAACTCTCGTCGCTCAGAATAGCGAGACGATTTTCACATTAGACCCGACCAACCCCGTGATAACCGATCAAGGTCTGGACGACCTCTTCACCACTTTGGACCGGATCCCTCCGACTGGTGCGACGCCGTTGATACCCTGCATGGCCAAGGCCATCGCCGACATCAATCCGAGTTACAAAGGCGTGAAAACGTTGATCGTGCTGACCGACGGCGCGGACACGACCAAACAAGCCCAAGTGTTCGGCAACAAGGTGCCACCGCTAGTCGATGCCGACAAAATGAGCGACGACGAAAAGCAGAAAATGACCGACCTCGTCAACCGAGATATCGAAGCGTTTGCCGTGGACAAAGCCACGCAAGATGTCTCGATTCAGATGGTGATCTTCGGTTCAACGGAAGCGGAAGAGAAACTGGCGTCGGCCATGTTCAAACCTGTTGAAGACGAATCACGGAAAAAGTATCGCGGCAAGGTTCACATTGCCAAAGACCAACAGGACTTGCTGCATGAACTCGATGCGGCGCTCCGACCGAAGGTGCAGTTGCTGGAGATGAACGGCACGCCGGTCAACAAGACGCAGACCACCAACATCCCCTCGAACGGCATCCCGGCAACGCGGACCGAAGACTTCCACGCCAGCGGAACTCTGGTGTGGAACGGCGCGCTGGACACGAAGCGGTATCAACTGGCCTACTACACAACCAATCGAAACATCTCGTTCGATCAGAGTGACGCGATGTGCGTGGCAATGACCAAGCGCGGCACGGAAGGCGAGGTCGAGTTCAAGCGCGAACTCTACTTCAAGGAGGTGGACCGCGACCGACCTTCCGGGCGAACGACGGAGAATGACGAGTGGCTGTTGACCGCGCCGGAATACGGCTACCGACCTAAGGATGGATTTTTCCTGATGGCGACGGCGGCGCTGGAAGGCAAAACGGGTCGGACACCGGGCGAGAACGGGGTGATCCGGCAAGCGAAACCGTTCTTCATGTGGTGGGATTTCACCCGCGTCAAAGGCAACGCCGAGGAGCGCTTCCCCGGAACCGTGTTCGTGCGCAAAGCCTACGGCCTACCGGCCCCGTGTTGGCGCATTGTTGCGGACTCGATTCAGGTCAACCCGAGCAACCAGGAGTTCCGATTGCATACACGGCTGTTCAACTCCAGCCCAAATTCATTGGGCAAGAGCGAGAAGTTGACCGGCGGCGATTTGAGAGCCGGGCTACCACTGAAGGTGTCGGAAGTGACGGTCCGCGCGAAGATCGAGACCATCTCGTTTTGTAAACATCCGCCGGTCGATTCGTTCGACGGACCGAAGGGTTTCGACTGGAAGCCGGCCAAGTGTCTCGTCGTGCGAGTGACCGACCCGCGAGGGCGGCTACTGCAAGTCCGGGTGAGCAAGGACACGAATTTGCCCCTGATGCAGCACCTGTACTACTACGAAAAAGTCGGCCCCGAAATTCTCCGCCCCAAGGTGATCGGGTACACCGCCATCTTCGGCCCGATCACCGATGACTTCACCAGCCCTCGCCCGGAGACGGAGATTGAAGTGTTCAACGTCTCCGAATCCCTGCAAGACGACCGCGTGAAGACGTTGACACTCGACCTGAAAAAACCCGGTGAATCACCGGATGCCGTGCCGCCGATCCGGCTCGTGCAAGACGGCAATTAATGTGACTTGTGAACCATCCTTACTCGAAGCGACTTGAACAATCATGGCCGAACCGGACCTCCCATCTCCTGTGCCTCCACCGCCACCGCCTCGCCCGGCTGGGCCGACGGCGGGTTGGCAGGCTGCGGGCGAGACGAAACCGGGGCGGGGCAAAATGTTGGCGATCGCGTCGTTGCTATTTTGCACGATCGCGGGCGTCACGATCGCCGTATTGCTGATGCCGGCCAAGCCGGCTTCACCGTACTTTGTGTCGTTGCCGATTTCGGAATACGACTTCGCTTTGCCACCCGCCTGGGCACGCGAAGACACGGATCGGTTGACCAGTTGCTTCCCCCCCGACGCCTCCGAGGTCGCGTCCGGGTTGACGGAAAAAATCAAGATCATCGAGAAGTTGACCGCCATTAAGAAGGGGGAAATCACCCGACGCGGCGACAACAGCGTCCACAAGCTGGAGCGCGGCCGGGTGTTTTTGTTCCACATCATCGGCCATGTCGGTGTGGCGCAAGGGGTCGTCTACTTGTTGCCCAACAAGGCCAGCAACGAACCGAGTAGTTGGGTGAAGATGGACGACATCTTAGGTGCGATGAAGGATTGTCCGGCGAGTAAAAAGTGTCTCATCCTCGACCTGAGCCGACAACGAACCAACCCGTTCCTGGGTCCACTTCTGGACGATGCGACCCCCGCGTTGCACGACTACTTGAAGGCCAAACAGGACAAAGGCGAGTTGGCTTGCCCGGTGTTGTTGTCCTGTCAACAGGACCAATTTAGCCAAGTGATCCCGGACGAAAAAGCTTCGGCGTTCGCCTACTACTTGGCCGAAGGGTTGAAAGGCGAGGCGGACGGCTACGACGCAAAAAGTACCGGGACACGCGACAACAAAGTGAAGTTGAGTGAGCTGGCGCACTTCCTCAAAATCCGGGTGGGACGATGGGCGAAGCAAAACCGATTTGTCGCCCAACAGCCAATACTTTACAACATGGGCGACCAAGACTTCGATCTCACCATCGGGGTCAAACCGGCAATCCCGATACCCCCCGAAGACCCGGAAAAACCAGAGCCAGTGAAGACCCGTGATATTTCTCCCATCAGTACCATCGACTGGGCCGACCGATTGAAGCTGGCTGCCGATCCGCGTTCGGGTCGCCGCGTGGCGCCGCTGTTGTTCCGCTGGGATAGCGCTGCATTGCGGGCGGAGCGAGTCTTTGAAAGCACCAACAAAATCAAACCCGAAGAGATCCCCCCCGCCAAGCTGCTCAACGAAGCAAATACCTCTCTCGCTTCTGGTGTTGAATCGCCAAAGTATCGCTCCCTACTCACCGTGCCGTTCCCGGCGTCTCCACCGACTGTACCGAACATGCCACCCCCGCCGAATCCGACAGTGGCCCTTCGCGGTGCGTTCAAACTGTATCTGGACATCGCCACTGCGGACGGCAAAGTCGATGAGATTAAGGTGCGTGATCTCAAGATGAAGTTCGACGAGACGACCTCGGCTGCCGGCATCAATCCCGACGTGGTGGCACGGGTGATCTGGGAGGTTATGACCGAAGAGTACCCGGCGGAACTGAAACGGAAAGTCATTGCGGAGGTCCAGGCTGCGATGAAGGCTCGTCGGGGCAGCGACCTGTTCACCGAGTCGATTGTGCTGGAGCAAGCCTACGGCCTGCACGAACGCTTTGATTCCACCGACCACGTTGAAATGCGGCGAGCGGTGCGGAACCTCATTGCCGTGGAGAACGCGATGGCCAAAGCGATCTCGCACGGTGCCACGGGGTTCGAGTGGGTTCAACACAAGCTGACCGAGGCCGACACCGCCAAGCGGACCGCCGAGCAAAACCTACTCGCCGCGAAAAGCTCGACTGCGGCGAAGAAGGCGGGTGACGAACTGCAAAGTGTGATCCCACTCTTCGCCGACATCACGGACCACCTCACGATATTAGCCCGTGCCCGCGCCACGGCCGATGAGGCGATTCGGTTTCTGGTGGGCAGCGCCTACGCCCGTGCGGAGTACGACTACCCGGAGGAAAAGCCGTGGCAACTCTTGGCGAAAGAGACCCGGCTCTTGGCCGACCAAGTCTATCGCACGGCGTATCCTGGTTGGAACCCGGCGGAATTGAAAACCCTTGCGGACCGAGTTGAGAAGCAACGGGTCGAGTTGATGGCGTCGTTTCTGGCACCCGCCATCGAGAAATTGGTCAAGGCCCCGGAGTCGAAGGAGGCCAAGGAACTCGCACTTTATCACGCGATCCTCTCAACGCCATTCCCAACGGTTGCGGAGCGAAAAGCCTTGTGGGAAGCGATGAATAAGGTCACGTTGCGGTTGCACCAAACGACCCGCAAAGACTACGACATCACCGACAACACGAACCGGAAGCCGTCGCCCGAAGTCAAACCCCCGGAGGGCGTGATTCCACGCGACCAAGCCGCACGGCGTGCCAGGGTGGCGATTTCACTGCTGCAACTGGCGGACAACCCGGCCGCGGCGAAGTGTGAAACGGAACTGAACGCGATCACCGGCAGCGACCTCAACGGGTGGGCGACCGTGGCGACCTCGCTTCGGGTGGCCTGGGAGGAGACCCGAGGGAAACTGGCCAAGAACGCGGAGGCCGAAGGCAAGTGGCCGCAACTGGATCGGCTGGGCCGCGTCTTCCCGGCCGGGTTACCCGTCGAGCGGAAAGATAGCTACTCTGGAGAGGTTTGGGCGGTCGCACCGATTAAATGGCGGCGAGCCGAAGAGAGTCTTTATTACCGATGGCTAGCGGACCATTACCGGGCATATGGAATGCTCCGCAAAGCCGTACCTTCGGCGGCAAACTGGTATGAGCAGTCCGCGCAGAAAGCGAGCGATGAATCGAACCGTGATGCACAATAGACCAAACCCCGTCGTGGCACCCGCACGCCTACTTCGCCCGGATTGGCCAAGTCCTGAAAGGATGACATTATGTCGCTCCGAATCCTCCTCACCGTGTTCGCGGTCTCGTTGCTAAGCGGCACGACCTGGGGGCAAGCCGACGGCAAACTCCCGGACGACAAGATCCACGCTTTCTTCCACGAAAGCCCGACCCTGGAATACGACCCGTTCCAGCCGCCCGAAAAGTTAAAGACGATCGAGTTGCGGCCCAATCTGGAACAAGCTGCGTCGATCTACGTGTACAACCCCGGCGTCGATGACGCGACCGTCAACGTGGTCCTGTCGTCGAGTCGGACGTTGTCATCGGGGAAAAAAGTCGGCGACGAAATTGCCCGCACCCCACAGCCCGTCAAGGTTCCCGGCAAGAAGCTGGTCAAAGTCAACTTGTCCGGTCCGCCTCCCAAGGCACCGCCGGTTCCCGTCGCCGTCACGGATAAAGACAAGCCCGCACCCCCCGCACCGCCCAAGGGCGTGTTGTTACCGACTGCCGAACTGCTGTTGCGGATTGAAAAACCGACGGAGGCCGTGGCGGACAAGGAGCCGGTGGCCTACGAGACTTACCCGATCAACATCCCGAAGCCGGATTTTGAGATCACCCTGGAAGATGCCAAAGTTTCCGGCGCCTTGAAAGTCATCGTGAAGGTCAAAGCCGGCACGTCTCGGTTCACCCACAAGCCCGCTAAGATCACGCTCGACTTGCGGCCCGATTTGAACCCGCAACTCGACCCGACCTCCTTGAACCAAGGGGCGTTTGAAGCGGAGTTGCCGGTCGAACCTGTGGGTGGCGAAATCGCCCTGTTCGCCGAAGGGGTGCGATACCTGGACGGCAAGGCCAAGGAAAAAGCCTACGTCGCGGTGAACATCGACGGCTACGACCGGGCGTTTTTGATCGCCACGGACTTCAGCGGCAAGCCGGAGACTTATAGCAGCTCGTATGAAAATGTTCGGCTGTCCAGCACCAAGCAAGTCCCCGGCAAGCCGGTCCTCGTGACGGCCGAAGCCAGTGGCGACGGACTGGATACCAAGGACATCACCGTGGGTGTTGCGCGGTTCAACGACAAGACCAAGTTCGACGTGCTGCGCACCTTCAAGGGGCCGCGCGAAAAGAAGATTTACGTGGCGGTCGGCCAAGATAACGATGCCGTGTTGTTCACGACGGTTCTGAAAGACTGGTCGTTCGAGTTCGCCACAACGGGCGTGGCCGGGAAGCGGACGTTCAAAGTGGACACGAATCGCGGCAGTGGCCAAATTAGCCTCAAATTCGACGACCTCACGAAAACGCCACGGGAGTTGCTCATCGACCGGACGCCGCCGGAGTCGCTCAAACTCGCGGACATCCCCGAAAAGCAGTTACTCGTCGGGACGCTGCACACTTTGAAAGTGGATGCCGCCGATGCGGAGTCCGGCATTGATGCCAAAAAGGTCTTCTTCTACACCGGCGATACCCCGCCTAGTTTGGACGGTAAGCCCGCACCGGGTAGCAAGGTGCTGCGCGGCAAACCGATTCTCGACAAAGACGGCAACGTGGTCGGCACGGCTGGCAAGTTCACCTTTGAAAGCGAAGAGAAGCTGCGATTACCGGAGCAGAAGGGGGAATTGAAAATCGGCGTGTTGGTCGTCAACGGTGTCGGGCTGACCTCGGTGGCGGAGAAGACGGTCTACGTCAGTGAGCCGGTAAAGCCGAAAGAGAAAGTGAAGCCGACGACCGGGAGTATTGTCGGGCGGGTTCGGCAATCGACCCGCCCCCAACCGGGGCTACCCGTCACCCTCGCCGATAGTGCCGGCAAGACGGTGAAGACGGCCACGACGGACGTAGACGGCAAGTTCAAATTTGAAGAGCTGGCCCCCGGCACCTACACCGTTTCCACGGTCAAGAAAGCCGACGCCAACTCCAAGGGCAGCGAATCCGTCGTGGTCAAAGCCAGCGACGACCCGAGTACCGTTGAGATGACGATCCGACGCTGAGACGGCGCTACTTCATCCAAAGTGTGAGCGAAGCCGCCCCCACAACGGCGGCCCCGATTAATAACCCCAACCCGATCGAGAGCGCGAGCATTCGTGCCGGAGACTGGGATAGCATGGGTTTGGCTGCGGCCATGACGATTTCGGGTTCCGACACAGGTTGCACGGCCCGGAAAATGGCCTCGCGGGCCAACAGTTGGGTAATCGGCAACGCACTTGTCGCTTCGACAACGGTCGTGGTCGTGGCCTGATCGACGGGCTGGTTCACCGTGAGCAACGAGGGCCGCCGTTCGCTGCGGGGTTCGCGTTTGATGTGCGCACTCGGCGGGGGATTTAATACTGCCACCGGACGCATCCGATCGGCGAACACAGTGCTAACGGGTCGGGGTGTTGGACTGATTGACGGACGCTGAAGGTTCGTGCGCGTCTCGGTTTTCAACCGGCCGCTTTTCATGCTGTTACTGTCGAGCTGCACGCCGGAACTCATCGCCGTGGAATCCGCACGATTCATCCACCGACGGTGCGGGACCGGGGAAAGATACTCGGCGTTCAGTGGCGTCGTTTGTGACCACTCGGCGAGTGCGTCTACCACGACTTGCGGCGTCTCGGGGCGATCGTCGCGCTTCTTGGCAAGGCACCTGTGGATCAAATCGGCTAACGCTTCCGGTACGTCCGGGCGTAACGTGGTGATCCGTTCGGGGTCTTTCCACTGCTGCCACATGAGCTTCTGGGCGGTCCGCCCGGTCGGGAACATCGGGTGCCCGGCCAGCAGGTAATAGAGGGTCGCGGCGAGGCCGTAAATGTCGGCGCGGATGTCCACGTTGGAGCTATCGACCGCCTGCTCTGGGGCAAGGTAATCCGCCGTGCCTAGGATCGTGTTGCCGTACTGGGCGGTCAATCGAGAGTCCACGTCGGCTTCAGACCGGACAAGCCCGAGGTCGAGGATTTTCACGGCCCCCTCGCGGTCCACGAGAATGTTGGACGGCTTGATGTCTCGGTGGACCAAGCCTTTTTCATAGGCCGCTTGCAACCCGAGCGCCACTTGTCGCATGTAGTCCACGGCTGCGGCCACCGGCAACGGCCCGCCTTTGCTAACCAAGTCCGTCAGGTTGAGTCCTTCAATAAACTCCATCACCAAATAGAGCAACCGGCCTTCGCGGTTCAAATCGAAGACGCGCATGATGTGCGGGTGATTGAGCGCGGCGGCGGCACGGGCTTCCCGGAAGAAACGTTCCCTGGAGACGGTGTCTTCGGCCACGGGTCCGGGTAACACTTTCAACGCCACGAGCCGCCGCATGGCGGCGTGTTCCGCGAGGAAGACCTGGCCCATTGCCCCCACGCCGATTTTGTCCAGGATGACGTAGCTGCCCAGGACGAAGCCTTTGTACTTCCCCCCCGCGATCTGGTCCGCTTGGAACAACGTCAGGTAGTTCAACGCGACGAGTTTGTCCAGCACGTCCGGCGGGGTCCATCCCCCCACGGGCGCGTCTGAAAGATCGGCCACGAAGAAGTCGAGATCGTCCACGGGGACCAACCCACTCCGGCGGATCCGATCGAGAAGCTCATCAGTACTGGCAGGCGGCGGCATAATGGGCCTGGAAGATCCGAGGGTAAGCGTTGTCGCAGGAGTATAGAACACGGCTAAAAAATAGCCGAAACCAGAGCCACGAGGACGACCCCGGCAACGATTGCGAGGATCGTTAACCCGATCACACGATCTCGGGACCTGGGAACCGCCCGTGACGGTGCGTCTTGGAATCGCATTGTCACGGGCATGTCATCGACCGATTCCGGGTTGGAAATCTCCACGGTGGCCTGGTCTTCGTCCAGCACGGCGGCGTCATACGATATCGCGGCAAGTGACTGCGGCAACGGCGTGGATCGGAGTGCGTTCCCCAAGTGAGCCGGAGGTAACTGGGAGCCATTGAGTTGACCTTGGGTCTGATCGTTCGCCGCCGGGTGGTGGCCCGAATCCCTGTGCGCGCGACGGGAATCGGCGTTGAATACAATCGCTTGTGGAAGATTCACCAGCGTGGGACTGTGCGATTGATCCGAGACCGTGCAGCGTGTCGAGGAGAACAGCTTCGCAAGCCAGGTCGTGTCCGCTGCCACAAACGGGGCGAGCGCTTCAACGGCTTCCGTCGGGGTTTGGTAGCGCTCGGTTAGTTTTCTGGCGAGCAGTTTGTGAACCACGACGGCGAAATCGTGCGGCACGTCGGGCCGGAGTCGTTGAACGGCGATCGGGTCGGCGGCTTGTTTTCGGGCCAACTTCGTCTGGGCGTTGCCGTCCGGAAATGGCGGCTGGCCGGTGAGCAGAAAATAAAGCGTTCCGCCCAGCGCATAGAGGTCCGCGCGGGTGTCAACGGCTTGGCTATCCCTCGCCTGTTCCGGTGCGAGGTAGTCCGCCGTGCCCAGGATTAAGCGTTCCGGCGGGTTCGTTGTCGGCACCTCTTCGGTGCCAATCAACGCGATACCCAGGTCGAGAATTTTGACCTGCCCGGACTGGTCCATGAGGACGTTGGCCGGCTTAATGTCGCGGTGAACGAGGTTGAATTCATGGGCCACTTGCAGCCCTTGCGCGATCTGGTGGCCGCAATGGGCCGTCCACCCGACGGACAACGTCCCGTGCGTGGCGACGGCCGCCTGCAAGCTCAGGCCGTCAATGTACTCCATCACCAAGAACGGCGGCGTGGCGTCCGCGTCCACGTCGATCACGCGCACGATGTTCGGGTGCGTCATCGCCGCCGCCGCTTGGGCTTCACGGGTGAAGCGAACGCGGG
>JANLRE010000924.1:0-10408 GCA_031368205.1 Fimbriiglobus sp.
GAAACCGCCGCATTGACAGCGTGCGCGTGCTCTCTCACGAGTTGATCGAACCGGTTCTGGTGGCGCTGATCCAGATTGCCATAGAAGTAACCATGCTCCCCCAGATACCCAGGTCGGAAAGATGTGTCCATACCTATGCACCCAAGTGGGTGGTCAAACGCCCGATGCTTGGTTAACGGCCTTCAACAATTGGATGGCCGAAGTAGAAGCTCGCGCACCCCTGTACCCACCCGGTTTCGTACTCGATGCTAGCCGTGAGGCGATGTACGAAGGGTGTGGCGAATGATTGTTGTGCTCGTGCCGCACCAACGTGGTTCACCCGACGCCGACGTTGTCGGCGATCAGGGCGCGGGATTTTCGGGCGGCTTCGACGAGACCTTGCACATCTAACCCCAGATCTTCAAGTAACTCGGCGCGTTCGGCGTGTTCGATGAACTTGTCCGGGATGCCTTTCCGCACGATGTTCCGGGTGTCTAAGCCAGCGGCATTGGCCGCTTCCAGAACAGCGCTGCCGAAGCCGCCTTCGAGGGTGCCTTCTTCGACCGTGACCACGAGCGGCAGGTTTTCGATGGCCTTGAAGATGGTTTCCGTGTCGAGCGGCTTCACGAACCGGGCGTTGATGAGGCCGAAGTGAATGCCCTCTTCTCGCAGGCGTTTGATTGCCGTCTGGCACGCCGGGGCGAAGGCGCCGAACGCGATGAAACAACCGTCTTCGCCCCACTCGATGACTTCGGCTTTGCCCTGTTCGATCGGGGCAGGTGGGCCGTTGCGGTCGAGCTTTTCGAGGTTGGCTTTGGGGTAGCGGATCGTCGTCGGGCCTTTGTGTTTCAGGGCGAACCGCAACATCGGTTCCACGTCGCTTTCGTCGCCGGGTGCGAGGCAGGTCATGTTCGGGAACATCCGCAGGTACGGGATGTCGAAGCAGCCGTGGTGCGTCGGGCCGTCTGGACCGGCTAGCCCGGCGCGGTCCAGCGTGAACACGACAGGCAAGTTTTGCAGCGCCACTTCCTGGAAGATTTGGTCGAAGCTGCGTTGCAAGAAGGTGCTGTAAATGTTGACGATCGGCTTCGCGCCGGCCTTTGCCATGCCCGCCGCGAACGCCACGGCGTGGCTTTCGCAAATGCTGGTGTCGAAGAACTGCGTCGGGTAGTCGGTGCGAATTTTTTCGAGCTTGTTCCCTTGGCACATCGCGGCGGTCAACACTGCGACGGTTTTGTCCTCGCCCAGCACTTTGTGGATGGCCGCCGACATCGCGTCCGTGTACCCCTTGGAGCTTCCCTTGCGCATACTGATGATTTCGCGCTTGGGGCCGATCTTTTCAAACACCGGTGGCGAGTGGAACGTGACCGGATCTTCCTCCGCTTGCGGTACGCCGTGCCCCTTGTCCGTGAACACGTGCAGCAAGATCGGCCCGGTTTGCCCCTTCAAGTCCTTCAAGATTTTCCGCAAGCCGTGCAGGTCGTGGCCGTCAACCGGGCCGAAATAGCGGAAGCCCATTTGTTCGAACAACATGCCTTCTTTGAACGCTGCCTTCAGCCCGTCGCGGAGGGCTTCGAGGGAGGATTTCGCCATACCCCCTATTAGCGGAATCTGGTCGAGAATCTGGTTGATCGTCTTCTTGCCGCCCTGATAAAACCCCGTCATGCGGCACTGGTCAAGCGTCTTGGCGAAGCCGCCGGTGCGGGGGCAGATCGACATTTTGTTGTCGTTCAAGATCACGAGGACGTTTTGGTCCAACCCGGCGATGTTGTTGAACGCTTCAAACACGATGCCCGACGGGAACGCGCCGTCGCCGATGACGGCGACCGCGTGGCGGTCCTTGTGCCCCAGTAGGTCGTCGCCCGCCTTTAACCCGGCCACGGTGGAGACACTGGCGCCGGCGTGCCCGGTCATGAACAGGTCGTACTCGCTTTCCTTCGGGTTCGGGAACCCCATCAACCCGCCCTTGGTGCGGATCGTGTCGAAGTTTTTGTACCGCCCCGTGATGAGCTTGTGCGGGTAGATCTGGTGGCCGGTGTCCCAGATCAAACGATCGGTGCGGAAGTCGTAGGTCAGGTGTAGCGCGAGGCACAGTTCGACCACGCCGAGGTTGCTGGCGAAGTGCGCCTGACGGATGCTCAACACCCGCATTAACTCGTCTCGAATTTCCTTCGAGACTTGCAGGAGTTGGTCGTCCGACAACTTGTGAAGGTCCAGTGGCGACTGAATCTTGGGAAGCAATTCTAGCACGGTTGCACCTCGAACATTTAGCGATCCCTCTGCACGACGTACCGGGCCAGTTCGGCCAGCGGGTGGCCGCTTGGTCCGAGTTGCCCGGCTGCCGTCACGGCGTCTTGCCCTAACTCTTGCGCTTTGCGTCGGCTCGCCTCCACCCCCAGCAATCCGGGGTATGTTAGCTTACCGCGAGCGGCGTCTTTGCCGACCCGTTTTCCGGTCTGTTCGGCGGAACTTTCCACGTCCAATAAATCATCGGTGACTTGAAACGCTAGCCCGAAGGCCGCCGCGTAACGGTCGATCGCCACCAACGTTTTCGTACTCACGCCGTCGTCGGTTTCGGCTTGAGCGGCGAACACGCCGAGCCGAAGTGCGGCCCGGAACAAGGCACCCGTCTTGCGGCGATGAATGTCTTCAAGGCGGGCCAAGTGGTCTGCGGGTGTGGAACGTCCGGCATCCGCTTCGGCTTCGAGGTCCAGCACCTGCCCGCCGACCATGCCACTGGCCCCGGCGCCGCGTGCTAACTCTAAACACCCAACCGCGACGGTTTTCGGGCCGTAACCTTGACCCAGCACTTCAAACGCCATCGTCAGCAGGGCATCGCCCGCCAGGATCGCCAACGCTTCGCCGTATTTCTTGTGGCAGGTCGGCAACCCACGTCGCAAGTCGTCGTCGTCCATCGCCGGCAAGTCGTCGTGAATCAGCGAATACGTATGCACCATTTCGACCGCACACGCTGCTGGCAACGCCTGCGCCTGCGAACCGCCCGCCGCTTCACATGCCAGCATCACGAGCAACGGCCGCAACCGCTTTCCCGGTGCAAGCAGGCTATACCCCATCGCGTCGGCCAGCACCGTCGGCGTGTCAGCACAAAGTCGGCGCAGCGTGTTGCTGAGCGCAGCTTCAATTGCGTGTTGTCGGGGTTTCAAATGATCCCAGATTGAACCAGTCAACGAATCGCCTTTCACTCGCCGAGTCCCGGAACCAGACATGGAATGACCATTTATAGTAGGCAAACCCGCCGAAGTCACGGGTTCGGGTGAGAATTACTTTACATTGCAAAGTGAACGGGTGGAAGTGCAATTGGTAAGCCCAGTGCACGACGGGTGAATCTCGTCGCCTGGGTTCACTTCTTCTTGCGAATGGGCAGCGAGCAAACGCCTTCGACGCACGGGATCAGGTTCATCCGGTTGCGGGCGACCCACAGGTACATTTTGTTGCCCAGCCACAGCACGCCGGGTAAGTACATCAGCGGGGCGAAGAGCATCGTCAGCGGTAGCCGCCACGCCATCCAGCGGAAGGCTTGGAACCCAGGGTAAGCGTGTCGGCGATCCGGCGTCAATAGGTGCATTTCTTCCAGCAACCGCTGCGGATCGAGCGGCACCGCTGCCTCCGGGATGCGGTCCGTTTCGCGGGCGTTCTGAAAGTGCAATCGGTCGAACCAGTCGAGCAGTTTCAGCAATTGAATCGACTTCTGGCAGAACAGGCAACTGCCGTCAAAAAGGACGATTGCCTTGTTTTCCGGCGGGGCTGTTATCGCGGTGGCCATAGTTGCGAACCTTGAGGAAGTCGTGTTTGCTGTCATTATAACCGCCGAACGACGCGCCGGGTTCACAAACTGTGGCCGCTCGAATTGTTCCGAGCTTGATCGGATTCAAAAAATAAGTGGACGCGTGTTCATAAATCACCGATAAGAGTTGTGCGGTTGTTCATCACCCTGACCCCGGAGGTTGCTATGGCTGTGAAAGCGTTGATCCCACACTTGGTCGTGAACGACGGTGTGGCGGCGGCGGCGTTTTACAAGAAGGCGTTTGACGCCGTCGAAGTGATGCGGATGCCGGCCGAAGATGGCAAGCGGTTGATGCACCTGTCGATGAAAATCGGTGACGCGCCGTTCATGGCGTGCGACGACTTCCCGGAATACTGTGGCGGCCAAACGCGCAACCCGAAACACACCGGCACCACCGGCGTGACGCTCCACTTGGTTGTGGACGATTGTGACACGTCAATGGATAAGGCGATTGAGGCCGGTGCGACATTGAAGATGCCCGCGACGGATATGTTTTGGGGCGATCGCTACGGCCAAGTGCTGGACCCGTTCGGCCACGAGTGGGCGATCGGATCGCCGTTGTCCCCGGAACGGGCGAAGGCGGCGGCATCAATGCCGAAGATGTGATCGTTCCTGAGTTGTTGGTAGGCCCGTTGCAGCGGTGACAACCCATTGTCACCGCTGCAACTCGCGTTCGATGCGGTCGATCACGTCTTTGGTCCGCCACTCCCGATCACCCAATGCCAGTGGCTCGTCTTTCGCAATCCACGTCCGCACTTTCTTTTCGGCGGCCACCGACGTGCTGTGGGTTTTCGCGCCGAAGTGCTTGGAGATTTCGCCGTAGGTGGCGGAGGTGTGTTTCCGTGCCAAGTAAATCGCCAGCATTCGTGGATGGCTGACCGCCCACGAGCGGGCTTTCGATTGCAGGGTGCCGGACGACAGCCGCAGGACACTGCACACCGCGTTGTCCACGTCGGCCACCGTGATCGCCCGCACGGTGTGCCGCAGCAAGTCGCCGAGGGCTTCGCGGACCAGGGATTGCGTGATCGGCTTGCTCGTCACTTTCCCAAAGTGCTTGATGCTGTTGACGGCGCCTTCGAGTTCCCGGACGTTGCCACGCAGGTTGCGGGCAAGGAACTTCAGCACGTCCTCCGGGATGGTACTGCCGGTCGATTTTTTACGCAGAATCTCCAGCCGCGTTTCGTCGTCCGGTGGTAGTAATCCCCAGACCGCGCCGCCCAACAAGCGGTCCACGAGTTCCGGCATCAACTCTTCGGCTAGGCGTGGGTGACAGTCCATTGTCACAACCACTTGCCGTCCGTCGGCGATCACGGAATCGAAGGTGTGGAGGAACTCTTCTTGAGTCAATCGCTTCGTGGCTAAAAAGTGGATGTCGTCGATGAGCAACGCGCCGCAGTCACGGAATTGCCGCCGAAAACCGCCCTGTTTGTTGAACCGGGACGATTGCACGAACCGTGTCGTAAACTCTTCCGCCGTGACGAAACTCGGGCGCAAATCGGGGTACTGCCGACGGAACCCGGCGTAAATTCCTTCGAGCAAATGCGTCTTGCCGGTGCCGACGGGGCCGTGGATCACGAGCGGGTTGGCGCCCATGCCGGGGTCTTCGACCACGCTCAACGCCGAAGCGTGAACCACGCGGTTACTCGGCCCCACGACGAAATCGTTCAGCGTCTTGAACCGCCGCCCGGTTCGTTGCGAGCCGGTCTGTTCGTCGTCGTTACGGCTCGGCTTCGTCGGGCGTTTCGGTTTCGCGGGCAAGGGGTGCCGTTCGCCGAACAGGTTCAGTTGCGGATCGACTTTCTCTTCATCAGTCTTCTTGCGATCGGGCTTGGCTGTTGTGTTGGGCTTCTCGGGTTTGGCTGACTCAGACTTTTCTGTTGATACATCGAATAACTGCTCATCGACGACGAACTTGACGGGCGTCGGGGCGCCGAGTGCTTCGGCAGCGGCTTCGCGGATGGCGTCGCCGAATGTGCGCGACAGCCAATCCTGGGTGTGGGCGTTCAGCACGGCGACTACGAGTTCGCGGCCCATCGGGATGAACGCCGTGTGTTGGAACCAAAGGTGGAAGCGCTGAGCACCAATGCGGGCAATCAAAGCGGATTGCATCCGCTGTGTGAACGCTTCCAAGCTCGGCGGTGTGGCATTGCGGGCCGACACAGCGGAGCCTCCGATCGTACAAGTGTTAAAACCGCACAAGTCCGTAAGGACGGGAGCACCCGTGCTCCGCTGTGTTAAGTTTGTAGGTAATCTCAACTATGCGCTTTCTGGGTCCGGCGCCTACGACCCAACCAAGACATGTATCGGTTCACGGACCGGGGTGGGAGGCGCAATCCTCAGTGGTAGGCGCCACGGGAATTCGCGCCCGGCTCCGGAGAACCCCTAAAGCTGGCGCTTCAGGCGCAACCAACAGGTTTGACCCAGAAAAACGGTGCGTTCTAACACTTGAGTGGTTTCCGCAGTGCGGTTTCGGTTATCCAGAGCAGCACTTCGCGTTCGTCGTACAACCCGAACCCCTTACCCAAGTACAATCTGCGGGCCGGTTCATTTCTCCTATCTACGCTAAGATGCACAGCAGTTGACCCGATTGAACTTCCATGCCGAATCGTAAAATTTATCAGGGCTTGCCCCAGTCCGCGCCCCCGAACAGCCGGGATTAGGCCCAAATAGCTGATTTCCAACACCGTCGAGCGTGGGACCGTCGTCAGAATCAACACGCCGACCGCATGGGTCTTTGCACACACCAACCAGCAGAAGGGACTCGCTCCCCGGTCGCCCAGGTAGGCCGCGACCGTGTCTTCGATACTGTGAAGGTTGTTGAGTTCAGGGCAATCCAGCGTGCCGTCGTAGGTGGCTAGCAACGTCTGGGCGAACACCGTGGGATCGGCTTCGGAGTAGGGGATGAATTGCAATTCTGTGGGCGGGATCGTGAGCCGGTCGAGAGCCACAATTTCACGCTGATACAACTGGAGCCGCGTGAGGTACTGAAATCCGACCTGTTGAAGGGCCGCCCCGTCGGGCAATTCGTCCGGTGAAAACAACGCTTGGGCGTGAACGATACCCGATGCCCGAAACCGGACCAGCGCTTCGGTTGCTAACGCGGTCTCAATTGTGAACCGATCGCCGGTTTCAACCGTCCGGGGTGGCCACACGACCACGGTTGTCGCCGAGAGTGGCTGAATCATCATCGCCCCGACCACGCCAGAGTCCTTCGGGTATTTGGCGATCAAAAGCAAGGGTGCATCATCGTCGTCGCGGCTGAATTGTTGCTGGACTTGGCGTGTTCGTAGTGTTCGCATCGCTAGGGATAGTTGCGAATAGAGAACGCGACAGGCCGCCGCCCGTTCGTCGGCAGTGGCTTCGGTGATGTGGATTTTTTGGCCCATGACTAATGGTAACACAAGATTCTGGCCTTCCCAGCGAAGGGTGAGCGTCACGGTTGTTGGTGGGAATTTCTCGATCCTGCTTCGCTTTCGACCCCAAGGGGGGCGTTCAATTAGCCCAGTGTTGAGGACCGACGGTCCGCTACCCTGGGAACCCGCACCCAACACCAGCCGACTTCCTGGGGTGGAAGCTTCCCAGGCCGGAAGCCTCCCAGGGTAATCGTCGCAAAGCCTCCTGGTACGGTGCATCGTGACCGAACCCTTCGCCCATCGTAGGTGTCTTCTCGTGAATCCACTGGCACGAAGGAGAACGACATGGGTGCGTCACGCGATGATTTTGTGAAGTATCCGCGAACGCCACACCTGTTCGGTTCTCGTGGAACGGATGACGACAAGCACTTATCCGCACGGGATTCCGCGAAGTTCCTCATCGACCCGTCGTTAGTCGTTGAAGAGAAGTTGGACGGCACGAACGTCGGCATTCACTTCGCATCGAGTGGCAAAATGGTCCTGCAATGTCGGGGTCATGAGATCACGTCCGGGATGCACGCCCAGTACGACCTCTTCAAGCAGTGGACGACCGGGAAGCGTCCGGTTCTGGAAGACATGCTGGCGAACCGATTCATCCTGTTCGGGGAATGGCTCTACGCGAAACATTCGGTTCACTACCGTGCCTTGCCGCACTACTTCTTCGAGTTCGACATTTACGACAAAGAGATGGGCGTTTTCCTCGATCTGGAAACGCGGCGGGCGATGCTGGCGGGAACCGGCGTGTGGACGGTGCCGGTGTTGCACCGGGGTGCCGTGACCGAGGAGCAGCTTCGGGGGTGCATCACCCGGTCGCACTTCGACAGTGCATTTGATAACCCGCTGACTGGGCAAATCGACAACGTCATGGAAGGTGTCTACGTGCGAACCGAAGCGGGTGGGCGGGTGACGGGTCGGGCGAAACTGGTGCGGCCCGAATTCGTCGAACGGGTCAAGCTGAGCGAACACTGGCAGCATCAAGCAATGGTGCCGAACCTGTTGGCAGACGGGGCGGAGATTTGGTCATGACGTGGGATTCACTATCGCAGGCGACACTCGACGACATCTTGGCGTGGTCGAACGACCAGCCGTGGTGCCGTGCGATGGCCGACTGCCAACAAGACGCGGAGTGGCACGCCGAAGGGGATGTTTGGACCCACACGAAAATGGTCTGTCGGCAACTACCAGAACTTGCGGAGTGGTCGTCGCTCTGTGACGACGAACGAATCGTGCTGACCTTCACGGCGCTTTTCCACGACTCGGCCAAACCACTGACCTCGCACTTGGACCCCGAGACGGGACGAATTCGATCGCCCAAACACTCCCTCAAAGGGGAACAACTTGCACGGGCGGTGTTGCGCGATCTTGGGTGCCCGTTGCTGGTCCGCGAAGAGATTGCGCGGATGGTTCGGTTCCACGGTCGTCCGGTGTTTCTGCTGGAAAAGCCGGACCCGAACCGGGAAGTCATCACACACTCGTGGTGGGTGAACAACAAACTACTGCACCTTTTCACACTGGCGGACGCACGAGGCCGTGCTTCGACTGAGCAGAATCGCCCCGAAGAGAATCTCTACCTTTGGAAGATGATGGCCGAGGAAAACGACTGCTTCACGCAACCCTACCGATTCGCCAACGACCACGCCCGGTTCCTCTTCTTTCGCCAACCGGACGCGAACCGGTTCTTCACGCCGCACAAAGAGTATCGGTGTACGGTCACGATGATGTCCGGGTTGCCGGGCAGCGGCAAGGACACATGGTTGGCGCGGCACCGGCCCACGCTGCCGGTCGTTTCGCTCGACGACATTCGAGGTGAACTCGATGTCGATGCCACCGACAACCAAGGCGAAGTGATCCAACTGGCCCGAGAGCGGTGCCGCGAACTGTTACGTGCCCGGACCTCGTTCGCCTTCAACGCTACGAGCTTGCTTCGCCAAACTCGGCAACGCTGGATCGACCTGTTTGCGGACTACGATGCGAGAATCGAGATCGTGTACATCGAACCACCGCTCACGGTAATCCTTCGCCAGAACAAAGCCCGTGGCCGCAACGTCCCCGAATCCGTGATCCGCGAACTGGTCGCCAAGTGCGAACCGCCGACCTTGGCGGAAGCCCACCATGTGATTGTTTGCGATGGGGAGTCTGAGCGAACGAGCCACCTATGACGGGGTCTACTCATGGACAACTGGGAAATTGCACTGCACGAGCGGATTCGCGCTGCTCAGCGCGATCCACGCACGGCGAACGAACTCATTTTGCTCGCCCTGACCGCGCCAAATGAAGATGTTGATTGGGAGTGCGTGGCGATATTGCACCTCCGCGGGTCGTGGGAGGTGTTTAAAGCGGCACGATCGCTTTGTCTGAGTGATTGCGTTGTTGAGAAAACACTTGGTGCGAACATCTTGGGACAACTCGGCGTACCGGACCGGACTTTCCCGAACGAGTGCGTGGATGTCCTACTTTCGCTACTGCGTTCGGAAGTTGATGTCGGCGTCTTGCAGGCTACGTGCTTCGCATTGGGGCACACAAGCGATAACCGAGCGGCAGACGAACTTGCCAAACTTGCTACCCATCCAAGTGATCTAATCCGTTACGGCGTAGCCTTCGCAATCGCCAACTTGCAAAATCAAATTGCGATCGACACGCTGATTCAACTCACGACGGACGCTGTTGTGGAAGTTCGTGACTGGGCCACTTTTGGACTTGGTAACCAAATCGAAACCAACAGTCCGGAAATCCGCAACGCGCTGTTGCACGCGACAACCGACCCGGACGACATTGTTCGGGGCGAAGCGTTCATGGGTCTCGTGCGGCAACGGGATGAGCGTGGTATCGAACCAATGATTCGTGAATTGTCTGTATGGCGCACACTCAAACATGGCGACTACGTTCTTGACGCAGTAGCGGAACTCGCGGACTCACGGCTACTGCCTGCCCTGTTGCAATTGAAAGAATCCCTCGATGTCCAGGACGAGCGATTAAACAATGCGATCCACCGCTGTTCGCACGGGAAATGAGTGGACGTGTTGAAACTCCTGCATTTTCTGTAGCGGCGAACACCTACCGAACCGTTAGTATTGGAACTGCTCACTCGACCCTGATTCATTAGGTCGTCTTGTAG
This sequence comes from Fimbriiglobus sp., assembly GCA_031368205.1. GTDB lineage: Bacteria > Planctomycetota > Planctomycetia > Gemmatales > Gemmataceae > Fimbriiglobus. The sequence goes on from JANLRE010000924.1 coordinate 10,313, forward strand.
GTCGTGGTCGAGGCTTTGCGAGGCCCGACACGCGGCGGCCGCTGGGTAGACGGCTGCTTATATTCCGTACACTCGTTCCTGTCGGGCCTCGCAAAG
>JANLRE010001066.1:0-13648 GCA_031368205.1 Fimbriiglobus sp.
GGCTTCGAGGTCGGCCCGGCCATCCTCCTGCCGGATAGCCGTGTCTTCCAGGTCGGCGCGAACAACCACACGGCGATTTACACGCCGGGTACGAACTCGTGGGTGGCGGGACCGGACATTCCGGGGTCCGCGGGTATCAGCTACGGTGCGGGCGACGCTCCGGGGGCGATCCTGCCCAACGGTCACGTACTGTTCACGGCCAACAACACGCTAAACAACACGTCGCCGTTTAACGCGCCAACGCACATGTTCGAGTTCGACCCGTTAGCAGCAGGTGGCGCGGGTACGATCACGGACATTCAGGCTACCCTCCCCGCTGCGTTGCAGAGTTCGCTGAATGGCTTCGATTCTTTCGTCGATCGCATGTTGATGCTGCCCAACGGGCACATGCTGTTCTCCAGCGGCAACAACCAGCTCTGGGATCTGACGCCCGATGGCGGCCCGCAGACCGCTTGGCGTCCGGTGGTCTACGGTGTCACCCCCAATGGCGGGACCAGCTTCCACATGACGGGGACACAACTGAACGGTATTTCGGCCGGGGCTAGTTACGGTGATGACGCGGAGATGGATGAGAACTACCCCATCGTGTCGATGCGAAGCCTGACGGGAACGGTCTACTATACCAAGACCACCAACTGGGCACCGGGAGTGGTCCAGTCGGGTAGCACGGTTCTGGGGACCGATTTTCAGGTACCTTCTAATGTCCCGACCGGCACCTACTTCCTGACCGTAAGTGGGGCCGGTATCGCTTCCACGCCGATTTTCTTCCGCTACACGGCTCCTGCACTTGCCGCCAGCGTGGCATTGAACAGCCCACTTCCTTCGGTTTCGGTCGATCCCAACTCATCACCCTCTGTCGCCCCCGAAGCGTTCACCATACCGCCACCGACAGTGAAAATTGACACGGAGTTATCGAACGTCACGTTTCTACCCTCGGTCGCTCCCCTAGCGTTCACCATGCTGCCACCGACAGTGACGATAGACACGGGGTCATCGAACGCCGCGTTGTTCACGAGGACAAACTCAAATTTCCAACCTGCTGATAGTGTGAGTGGAATCGCGAATGGTGCCATTTCGTCGCCGGTAAGAGACAACACCACGAGCGATTCGCGCAACGCAAGGTCGTCGATTACCGTGCTAGCCGTCAAGCAGGCCTCAACTCAACCTCTCGGAGATAACTTCACGACACTCGATGAAGAGCTGTAAGTGATGCGTTTCAGCTTGTAGCCGCCTCATTGAAGTCAGCAAAGGTTGGCCTCAATGAGGCGGGTGGTGTCGCTCGCTGCATTAGCGAGCAATTCTGCCGGCGTCGTGGCCAGCACGTCGGACACGAACGCCCAACTCCGCAACGCGAGCCAGGCCCGCATCAACTGGCAATTCCAGACTGCCAACGCCCGGATCAAGTTGCGACGGCTCTGTCCGTCATTCGACGAGTGACAGTGCACTAGTCGATCTGAAAAAGCAGGGGGTAGCAATGATGTCAAAGTCGCCCCGCAAGCCGTCGGGATCGACCGGAAGGCTCAAGTATAAACCGAAAGCTACTGAAGGTCTGATCCCACGCACAATTGCTTTTATCCGAGAGCAACTTCCCGCATGGTGATACACTTCTCGTCGGCCACAGTCAAAATCCGAAAACGCACGGATCCCCTCGCTTTGCGTATTCCTCGATCGTGTGGCGAGACAACATCAGCCGATGTTATTGTTCTTTCACCAGGAACCGCAAGGCGCTTGTCGATCCGATCCGCTGACATTCGGGGTTCGTGGGACGGAAGACGAGACAGTGATCGGATCGAGAGTTTTCTCCGCAGACGAACCGTATCTCTTGATCGAAGCGAAAGTAATTCCGCAGAGCGACTGGCGACGAGAACATGAATACGTGGCCGGCTGACGTGAAGGAAATCAATCGCCGACAGGTGGAATTCAGCGGTTCAAACTTGGGCTTCACGGTTCTCAAGTTGAGTTTAGTGTTATCGTTGGCTACTTATTTTAATGCCCGCCGAGTGATATGCACGCCTTGTTCAATGAGTAGATTACCGAGATAGCGAATGATACCGCAGTGGATAGCGGTGTGTGGGAATTGTCGGATGGTCTATTGCCTATTTAGCACGACACGCAATTTGGGGATCGCTTGAACAACTTCTCTGCACGAACGGACGAGCAACTGCCGAACGCTAACAGTTCCGTACCGACTTGGGTTCGTCGCAGAGAATGTTCAAAACCGTAATTTAAGAAAACTGCAATCGTCTAACATTATAAATTCACATAATAATTTATTATGTGAATTTATAATGTTATTTTTTTGTTTAATTTGTACATTATATATATTATTGTTCTTGACTCTTGAAATGAATTTAGGCAAGGTCGAGATAGGATGCACATGACAACTCCACATCACCCCTCAATTCCCGTCGTAGTGCGATCGAAATGCCGGTGGCGCCCGTCCGTCGCCTGACGGTCTGTCGTGCCGGATCGGGAGCGTAAGCGTGTGAGCTTGTTCTTCGCGCAGTTGCGTGCGAGCAGGTATGGGGCGCCGACGGAACGTGAGACGCGAACGGGAAATGCGTACCGCAGGGGAGTCGGCAACAAGCACAGCCGTCCAAAGGGACCAACGCGAATTGATCCCTCGTAACAGTCGGATCGAATTCGCGTGGATAGCCCTTGTTTTTGCGGTGTTTAGTCAAAATCTCGCAGGGGAATCGAATTGGATGCATTGGGCATCGGCATGTGCCATGCGGTACGCAAATTGTTAGTAGGGACAGATGTGTCCTGTTCGTAATTATGCCCCCTGTGTAGACGCTCAGGCGAGCGAAACAGCACAGTGTAATTCACCTTCCCCCATCGAGCCACGGCGATCGGCTCTATCGCAATTTAGCCTTTATCGCTTTGCTGGTTTCGAGCGCGGCCCGCGTTCCCTGTTCGTTGCCCTGCATTTCGCAGCACTTGGCGAGAAAATCCCAGGCGACCGGGTCGATCGGTTGAATCGCAAGTGCGGCGCGGTAGTCGGCCTCCGCAGCGGCCCAGTCGGGCTTTTGCATCAGGCAGTAGCCTCGTGCCAACCGGAGCCTTGCCGACGACGGACTTAATGAGATCAAGCGGTTCAGCGCGTCGATCGCTGTGGTGAAATCGCCCGCCATCGCAGCGTGATCCGCCAGGGACGCCAAAAAGATTTCCGAATCCGGACGCATTGACACCGCGACGGCGAGCGATTGAACCGCCGCCAGTCGGTCAGCCCGTTTGACGGTCACCGCCGCCATCTTCAGCATCGCGGTTTCGTGGTACAACACGGGGTCGGAAGGGCTTTGTCGCCTCGCCTCGATTAGTCGCGTCTCGGCTTCTTTCCAGACGACGGTGAAATTGAAGTCCATCAATGGTGGGGGGTCGTATGCGACCCGCGAGAGTGCGACCGCCAGGTTTCGATTCAGTTCCGCGGCTGACAGGCGCGACGGGGCCAGTGCGAATGGATAGATCGGTGTGTCAACGTCTCGGGCGACTCGATCCGCCAATTTCTTGTTCGCGGTCGGGTTTCGTGGAATCGTGTGGTCGGTGACTGCGGTGTGTGTGATGTTCGTGCTCGGAGCTTTCGGCATGTGACACCGGACGCAGTTATCGCCCGTGGCAACCCGTTCGGGGCGCGGCGCGGCGCAACTCGATACGGTATGGCATTTCAGGCACTTCTTGTCAAAGAACGCCGCCACGTTTTCCGACTTGGGCTTCGCGTGCGGGTCGTGACAGGTCGTGCAGTCCATCTTGTCCGGGCTGCCGGTGAAACACTTGCTCGCGGCCATCTGCTCAAACTGGCCGACGGACCGTCGCAAGTCGGCCCCAACGGGTTGCCGCACGAACACATTGAAGAAGAGTTCGAGCGGCATCCCCGGTCGAAAGTCGAACCACGTCCGGTCCGGTTGAAGCACGGAGTTGACGCCCTGCAAGTGGCACTGTTGACAAACCGCCATTTTCAAATCGGCGGGTAGGTGGCTCGGATTCACGATCGAGTAATCGGGCATTTCGACCGGCACAGCCTTCGACCGCTCCGTGACGTGAAGTTCGCCCGGACCGTGGCAGCGTTCGCACCCGATCGCGGCCTGCTCGGTCACGAGCGGTTCCCGGTAGCGGTTGATCGACTGCGGGACCGGGTCCACCTGGTTGACGTGACAGAAGAGGCACTTCGCGTCGATTTCCCGGCGGGTTCCGGCGGGGAGTTGGAACCCCGGCGACACGTCCCACTTCCCGCCGGTTTGGGAGAACCAACTGATCGGCGACTGCCACACCGCGCCCGATTCCACCGACAGGTAGGAGCGGCCTCGCGCACCCGAGCCGACGGCGAGTACCGGAACCGTGGTATAGCTGGGGACGGTCGGCGACCCCAGGAGGGTCATGACGTGGCGAAAGCCCTGCTCGGGTTCGACCCGTAACTGGAACCCTTGCGAGGACGCCGGGTTGTTGGCCGCGGCGTCGAACTTCTCGTTCGTATCGTTCGGACCGATCAGCGCCGCGGACCGACCCATCGGGTGCTGGTGATAGGAGTGGTCGATTTCGTGGTGACAGTCCGCACACGCCGCGTCGCCTGTGTACTTGATGCCGGGTCGGACGTTCCGAAACGGCGTAGCGAACGTTTCCCGAGGGTCAGGCGCCGGGGGACTGTTGCTGTCCGGGGTGACGGTCCCGTCTGGGTGCGGTCCGCCGTTGGGAACGAGGAAGTACCAACCCGTCACTCCCAGAAGTGCAATCAAAGCCAATAAAGCAATTGAACGTGACGACCGTGTCAAGTGCATGGGTGAACTCGTTGGGGTTCTGTCGGTTGATTTCCGCGCGATCGACCACCGCGTGAGGGTTCACAGGGTCCGACCGTTATCATAGCCACCGGGCAAGTCATTGAGTCAATGATTCGCGTGTTAACCGAAACCGAGTGCCTGCCGTCGGTGGGCAATGGCGGGCATAAACCGAACACGATATGCTTGGAGTACCAGACTGCGTCACGTCGATCTCACGTGCCGGGATCAGTGGTGCGTGAAATGAGGGTGCTATGAGCCGGGTGGGTCGTTGGCTGCTGAAGCAATCGCCGGTTGTCCGCACCGGGGTCGTCGTCGTGATCCTGGTCGCAACTGTCGTCACCGGGTACACGACCTGGGCCACCGTTCGCGCGGACGCGCGGTTCCGCGCTGCGTTGTCACACGAAGACCGGCGGGACTTTGCCGCTGCCAGAGCCGCACTCGACCGTTGCTTGGCGGACGACCCGAACAGTGGCCAACTGCTGTTTCACGCCGCGAGGGTCGCGCGGCGTGCCGGGGATCTGACGGCGGCCAATCGGCTCCTCAAATTGGCGAAGCGGCAAAACTGGTCCGACGAGGCCATCGACTGGGAACGCACTCTACTGCGGGCGCAATCGACTGATTTCGAGGTGCTGGAACCGAGGTTGCGCGTCGCACTACACACGGCACCCGCTCACGCCGAGACGGAACTGGTCCGGGAAGTTCTGTTGCCCGGTTACATGAGTCGGCTTCAATGGCCCAGCGCCTACGAGTTGTTGCAAGATTGGATCGACCGGAACCCGGACGAGCTTCGCCTGCGGTTGTGGATGTACGAGGTCGCGCGCCGGATGTTGAATTCGCAGGAGGCGATCAACGCCGCACAGAACGCGGTGCGGATCGCCCCGGACAGCCGCGACGCCCGCGCGAAGTGCGCCGAAATCTTGATCGAGAACCACCAGGCGTCCGAAGCGAAAGTCCACTACGGTTGGTTGCTCGAACGCAATCCGGAAGACGCCGAGGCGCGGTTCGGAACGGCCAAGTGCCTCCACGAACTCGGCGACCTCGACGGGGCCACCCGCGAATTGTCCGCGCTGCTCCAACGCGACCCCGATCGCCCGGCGTACCTGATCGAGCGCGGCAAGATCGACCTCCAAGCCGGGCGGCCAGCGGTCGCACGGGATTTGTTCCGCAAGGCGGTCGAACGCGACCGCTCCAACACCGAACTTCTCTACAACTACGCCCTCGCCTTGGACCAATCAGGCGACAAGGCCGAAGCCAAGGTTTGGTACGATCGGCACAAAAAGGCCGAGGCGGACTTGGCCGAACTCCAGGACGTGACGGCGCGGTTCGCCGGCGAGCCGAACAACCCCGCCTTGCCGCGCCGCGCCGGCGAACTGCTGATCCAAAACGGCCACGAGCGCGAGGGCGTCCGCTGGCTCCGCCGGGCGTTAGAACTCGACCCGACTCACTCCGAAACTCGGAAGATGTTGGAAAAGCATCAACAACTTGACCGTTCGGGCGGATTGCCTTGACGGCCCCCTTGACGTGAGGTGGGTGACGCCGCTTATCATTTGTGTTAACCTCTCGTTCGGTTTTGGAACGACATCTCTATTGTGTGGACTGAGACATGGACCGACGACTTCGATTGGTGCCCGCCGTCGCCACAGTGTTTGGCCTCGTGCTGCTCCTCGTGTGGCACTCTCTAGTGGCGCGGGAGGGGGCGCGGGAGGAATCGCACCCGGAAACCAAGTACGAGTGCCGCTGGGCGGACACGCCGATCGTGATCGACGGCACAGCGGATGACGCGGCTTGGAAGCACGCGATGGTGATCAACTCGTTCCGCTTGCCTTGGTTGGGAAAGGACGAGCGGGCGGCGAAACAGGCCACCCGCGCGAAGCTGCTGTGGGACCGGGAGTATCTGTACTTCTTCGCAGAGATGGACGACCGCGATGTGTTTGCGGATGTGACTGAACACGACGGCGCGACTTACAACAACGATGTCTTCGAGCTGTTCTTCCGGCCTTCCAAGAATCATTCCGGGTATTACGAATTCGAGGTGAATGCCGCGAACACGAAACTCGACGCCTTCTTCCCGAAGTGGGACGGGGACGCGATCGGGGGGCACGTCAAAAAGGGCGACTTCCACCTCGAAACCAGTGTCCGGGTGAATGGCACACTGAACAAGCGGGACGACACGGATCAGGGGTGGTGCGTTGAGGGCCGCATTCCGTGGGTTGATTTTTTGCGAACAGGCGGGCGTCCGGTACCCGGCGAGGAATGGAACTTTTCGCTGTGTCGCTGCGACTACGATAAAGATTGGAAGGAGCCAGAGTTGAGTACAACCGCACCGATCCGGGAAAAGAAAATCGGGCCGTTCTTCCACCAGAGCGAGGACTATTCGCCGGTCGTGTTCCTCGGCCCGGACGAAAAAACCGCCCGCCCTTACGGGATCGCCAAGCGCGTCCCGCTCACGACATCGACAGTCGTCGGGTCGCCGGACCCGCCGCTCCCGTACCGGGCAGTCCGTGCTTACGCAAACCTCTCGCCGTCGTTCCCGATCATGGTGCGGGCGGTCCCCGGTACGGACCAGTTGATGTACATCACCCAGCCATCGCCGTATGCCCCCACGGCTCTGTGGCGCGTGAAGGACGACCCGGACGTGAAGACCGCCGATGCGGTGAAGCTGTTCGACACGCCCAAGGACGGCGTCGCGTATGACTTCTGCTTCCACCCCAAGTTCGCCGAGAACGGCTACGTCTACGTCGGCTGGAACGGCCCCGGCAAAGGGGTTCGGAAAAATAAATTCAGTCGAATCACGCGGTACACAATGAGCACGCAGGCACCCCACACGATTGACACCGCAACGGCGAAAACAATCATCGAGTGGGAGTCGGACGGGCACAATGGCGCGGTCGCCTGCTTCGGGACCGACGGCTACCTGTACGTGACGAGCGGGGACGGCACCTCCGACTCCGACATGGACGTGACGGGCCAAAGCACCGACACGCTGCTCGCCAAAGTGCTTCGCATCGACGTGAACCGGGAAGAGAACGGCAAGGGCTACGCGATCCCGAAGGGCAACCCGTTCGCGGACGGGAAGGGGTTCTTGCCGGAAACGTGGGCCACCGGGACGCGAAACCCGTGGCGGATCGCGTGCGACCAGAAAACCGGGCACATTTGGATCGGGAACAACGGCCAGGACTTGTGGGAGATGGCCCACCTCGTCCGCCCGCGCGACAACTACGGCTGGAGCGTTCTGGAAGGCAGCCACGCCTTCTACGAGAGCCGCAAAACGAACGGCCTGCCGCTCACCAAGCCGACGATCGAACACCACCACTCGGAGTTCCGGTCTTTGACGGGTGGCCTCGTTTACTACGGTGAGAAACTGCCCGATTTGAACGGCGTTTATTTGTACGGCGATTATTCGACCGGGCGGGTTTGGGGCATGAAGCACGACGGGACGAAGGCGACGTTTCACGGCGAACTCGCCAGCCCGCGGCTGCAAATCACCGGCTTCGGCATGAACACCCGTGGCGAACTGCTGATCTGCGACCACCGCAGTCCCGGCGAGAGCGGGTTCTACACGCTCGCCCCGAACACCGCCGCACCGCCGTCAAACTTCCCCCGCAAGCTCAGCGAGAGCGGGCTATTCGAGAACGTCCCGAAGCACCAGATGCAACCCGGCGTGATCCCCTACTCCGTCAACGCCCCGTTCTGGTCGGACGGCTTGCACAAGCAACGGTACATCGCACTGCCAGGGGACGGCACGATCGACTACACCCGCACCCGCGCGTGGAACTTCCCAGACAAGACCGTCATCGTGAAGAGTTTTGCGATCGAAACCGAGGACGGGAACCCAAAGAGCCGCCAGTGGATCGAGACCCGGTTCATGACCAAACAAGGGGCCGAGTGGTCCGGCTACACGTACCTATGGAACGACGCCGGCACGGACGCGGAACTGATATCAGCGGGCGGGACGGACAAAGAGTTCACAGTCAAGACGGCGACCGGCGTGCGCAAACAGGTGTGGCATTACCCAAGCCGGGCGGAGTGCATGGTCTGTCACAGTCGGGCCGCGAACTTCGTCCTCGGGTTGTGCGAGGTCCAGATGAACAAGGACCACGACTACGGCACGTGTACCAACAACCAGATCCGGGAGTACGAGCACCTCGGGCTGTTGAAGACGAATTACACTGCCGAGATTGACGCGCGGCCCCGCGAGAACGGCGAGGCGAAAGGGCTGAAGGGGAAGGAACTCGACGAGTACGCGAAGGACCACGGGCAACAGGAAAACCAGCGGACCGCGAAGGAGTCGAAGCTCTTCGGCCAGCCGCCCGCGACGCTGAAAAAGCTGGTCGATCCGTTCGACCCGAAACAAGACTTAACCGCGCGGGCGAAGTCGTGGCTGCACACCAACTGTTCGTCGTGCCACGTTGAGGCGGGCGGTGGGAACGCGACGATCAACTTGGAATTCACGACGGCTCTGGACACGATGCGCCTACTCGATGTTAAGCCGATGCACAACAGCTTCGACCTGACGGACGCCAAGTTGATCGCCCCCAGCCACCCGGACCGCTCCGTGTTGCTGAAGCGGATCAGCCTACGCGGGCCGCACCAGATGCCGCCCCTTTCGACGAACCGCGTGGACGAACGCGGGGTGGCGCTCATCACGGAGTGGATTCTGTCGATGAAAAAGTGACGGGCGGTCAATCGACGATTTGCCCGCTCCCTTGTCGCAGAGCGTGGTAGCGGTCGATCGGCAGGCCGTCCCAGGACTCCTTGCGGGGCGTGCCGGATGGCCACTCGACCGTGAGCCGCCCGACCTGTTGGTTTGTTCCAAGGCCGAACAGACGCCGGGGGTCCGAACTCGATAGGTAACTTCGCCCCCCCGCAAGCATCCGCACCAGCGTTCGCTGTCCCACGACGAGGGACAGCCTGGCCCCCGTCGGGTCGCGGCGGTCTCGTCCGACCAATTCGACCCCCAACCAGTGGTTTTCACGCGGCGATTCGTTTTTCAACACCCGTGCGGTTTCGTTGATGTGGCAGTAGACCAAGTCCGGCCGCCCGTCGTTATCCAGGTCGGCCACGACGACGCCCCGACCGATTCGGGGTTCGGCAAAGAACGGCCCCCCCTCAGTAGCCGCGTCGATGAACTGTCGGCGGTCGCCGTGCGGGACGTTACGGAACAAGATCGGTCGTTGCCGAATGTTGTTCGTCGGGCTGTGCCGCACGACGTGCCCGTTGGCGATGACGATGTCCTCCCACCCGTCCAGGTCCGCATCGACGAACGCGGTCCCGAAGCCGACGAACCGGGAGCCGATCGCCGTCAAGCCGTACCGTGGACTGACGTAGTCGAAGAACATCCCCTTGCCGGACCGCAGGTGGTACAGGGCGTGGAACTCGTTTTCATAGTTCGTCACCCAAATCGCGGGCCGCCCGGTGCCGTCCACATCCCCGACATCGACGCCCATGCTGCCGGTCGCCATCCCCGCTGAGTCCCGCGCGACCCCGAGTTCCAAGCCGCGTTCTTCAAACTTCAACTGCCCCGGCACGCTGCGGTTTAAGTAGAGGAAGTTATCTTCGCCGTCGTTGCAGACGTAAATCTCGGGCTTGCCATCCCCGTCCAGGTCCGCAATCAAGCACCCCAGTCCTTTGCCGTATTTGCCGTCGGGCCGGTCCGCACGGATGCCGGATGTCGCCGTCACGTTCTCGAACGTGCCGTTCCCCCGGTTGCGGTACAGGAGGTGCGGGCGCGACTTGAACTGGCGGGGCGGGCACACGTCGCGGACAATGTTGGTGCGGTAGCCGGGGCACGTCGGGTCGTTTTCGTTCGACCAGTCGAGGTAGTGGCACACGTATAAATCAGGCAAGCCGTCGCCGTCCAAATCCCCCCACGCGGCGGTGGTCGCCCAAAAGTGCGGCCCGAGCAACCCGGCTTCTTTTGTGACCTCCCGGAACCGCCGCCCGCCCGCGCCGTCCGATTCGTTGTGCCACAGCGCGACCCGACCGTACCCGGTCATCAACAAATCCGTCCACCCGTCGCGGTCGTAGTCGCACGCCGCCGCGCCGTGGCTGTAGAACCACGGTTGGCCGTCGGCCAGCGCGGACAACCCGACCTCCGCCGTCACGTCCCGGAACTTGAACCCGCCGAGGTTGCGGAACAGCTTCGGCGCCATGCCGCGAATTTGTTTCTTGTCCGGACCGTCGAAATACCCGCCGCAGGGGAAGAACAAGTCGAGAAGTCCGTCCCCGTCGTAGTCGATCGCCGCACAACCGCCGCCCATGACTTCCAAAATTGTGTAGCGGTCGGCGTCCTCGCCGTTGCGGAACACCGCCGACAACCCGCTGTCATCGGTCACGTCTCGGAACAACCCCGGTCCGCTTGCCGCCGCCTGCCCCGGAGGTGCCGAAGTCGGCGTGGCCGGCTTACCCGTGCAGCCGGTTTGGGACAACATCAACAAGACTAGCAATCGTTGCCAATACCGCATGTGACGCTGAAGCACGGGCGTGATCCGGTTGTGAGAAAAACGATTCGTGTCAGGTTAACGTTTGGGCGGCGGCGGGCACATCTTCGCGGCCCTGGCCCATTTGTTGGCGATGTCTTCTTTCCCCAGCCGCCGGGAAACGTCCGCTAACTTTTCGCGGACGGTCGCGTCCCACGGGCGCATCCCGGCGCCGTCCACCAGTTGGCTCATGAGTTGCAGGTCGGCTTTAATCGCGTCCGCACGCTTCTGTTGGGCGGCACCCGCTGCTGTTTTCCCGAGCCGGTTCAGCGCTTGGGCGAGGTGGTAATGGGCTTCGTGGTAAGCCGCGTCCGCGACCGTGGCGCGTTCAAAGAATGCGACCGCCCGCTCGTAGTCCCCCGCCTCGAACTCGACCCGACCGGCGATCGTCAGGGCTGCCGCACTCGGCACCGAACCGGCCACGACGGGGGCGATCAACTCGCGTGCGGTTTTGACCTCTCCCTGTCGCAAAACGGCGTCCGCTTTGAAGACGATCGCGGTCGGGTCGGTCCGAAACGTCTCCGGCAGTCCGGCCAGCACCTCCATTGCCCGCATGTGTTGCCCGAATTTCAACAAGCTCTCCGCCAACCCGAGCCGTGCCCGACCAATTTGTTCCGGTGTCACGGAGCGAGACAGCGCCTGTTCGTAAGCGCCAACGGCCTCGATCAACAGCCCGACATCGGCATAGAACCCGCCTTTGTACATCCACGGTCGCGTGTCCGTGGGGTCCAGCCGTGCGACCTCCTCCAGTTCATCTACGACCCGCGTGTTTGCACCGAGAGTGAAGTAAACTTGGGCCAACCCCCGGTGCGCTTCGACATCATCGGGGCGGTCTTCCAACACCCCCCGAAGCAGTTCGTGTGCAGTGGTCACGTCGCCCGCTTCCAACCGGCAGAGTGCGAACAACACGGCCGCTTGGGGATAAAGCGCACTCGCCCCGTCCACCTTCACCAGTTCGGACTCCGCCTGATCAAACTTCCGGCGGCGGAACAACGATTCGCCGCGCAGCAACGCGGCGTGTTCGACGTGCCCGGCGGCGGCTAACCTGTCCGCCAACCCCTCCGCCTTCGCCGTGTCCCCGACCCGGATGGACTTCTGCCCGTCCGCGAGGAGTTGGTGGGCCGGGGGGGAAACCCGTCGATAGACGTAAATACCGGCTGAAAGGAGGGCCAGTACAAAGATTAGCAGTGGGTACAGATTACGGGGTAATCGGGGCATGACGCCTACCACTACTTTAGATGAAATCGAGCGTTTCGTTTGTGATTTCAGCTTACAGAGCGATTTGTGTCAAGTTAAGATGGTGTCGATCACTTCCTGAATTTCCCACCCTGTCAGCAACGACGGAGGTTGAAATGCGACGGTTCCTGGTGGTAGTTGTCCTGCTTACGACTATGGCGAGTCTGATCGTCTATTACATCCCACCTCTGCGATTCTCAGTCACCGGCCGGTTGAATGGCGAGCCACGAGCGAACGGGATGCCATCAAGTTTTTGGGTCCACACGGTCCGTTATTCTGAAGAAACGGATCGACGGATCGACGCGGCAAACACCCTCGTCGAAATGGGCCCAAGCACGGAGGGGGCCGTGGAGGCTCTTCGGAGTGTCCTCACCGACCCGGACCCGCGCGTTCGGACAGCGGCCGCCACTGCACTGGGGCAGATGGCAACCGTGGACCAAGCCGGCGAGGATCTCATCAAACTGCTAGCGGATGAGGACGGCCCGGTCCGGGCGGCAGCGGCCTCTTCGCTCGGGCAGCTCCGCCCCGCCGGTCGGCCGGCCCACGACGCCTTGCTTAAGCAGGCCAAGGGCGATGGATTTGTTCAGGCGAAAATCGCCGCGATCATGGCACTAGGGATGTACGAGGAGTCGGCGTTCGACACGGTCCCGGCACTCATCGAAAGCCTTTTGGAATCAGACACGCCCAACGGCAGTCCCCACGAGGCGGCTGTTTTTGCCCTCGCCAAAATCTGCCAAAACCGAACCCCTGCACTCACACCGGCTCTCGCACGAACGGACGGCCGAATGCGGGTCGGGATTCTGAAAACCTTGGCCAGTATCGGGCCGCCGGCAGCGAACGCGCTTCCGGACGTGCTGACGATGACGACCGTGAGCGATCCAATGGTCCGACTGGAGGCCGCCCAGACCCAATGGCGGATCGAACAAAAAGCAACCGGCCCGTTATCCATCGCCCGTCAGCAATTGCAAGTCGTCCAACCCGACCGAATGAAGCGGATCAGTACGCGGACCAAAGCAATGTACCTGATGGGTGAATTGGGTGGTGCCGCGTTGGAGGCCGTCCCGGAACTGATTGCGACGATGAACGACGCCGAGGACAGCTCGGTCCGAATGTACGCCGCGATGGCACTCGGCAAGATCGGACGAACGCCTGAAATTCTTG
>JANLRE010001068.1:0-1491 GCA_031368205.1 Fimbriiglobus sp.
GGCAAAGCTTACCAGTTGGTGTCACTCATGTGGGATAAGGAGTCTGCAAAATTTGATGAGTTGATGGGAGTGAATGGAGCGGTCTGGGAAGATGAAGTTCTACCTGCAACTGTCACTTCAACCGTATCTCGGGCGAATGCAAAATTGCCTTCTGATCTTGGTTGGAAACTCACGTCAGACACACAAAATCGTTATGTTCGCAAAGAGACGCGGTAGTGGTATTTCAATGAATCTCACTTCTGCAATCGTCCTGCAACCGTAATGCAATCGCTTGCTCGCATGATACCTCTGTGTCGTTACTCGACTCAAGGAGGTTATGCAAGTGAACGAATTCGATCCGATCGAAAACATCCCTACTCCGGAAACGTTGAATCAACTTCTCGCTGCAACGATTCGCCGTTGCGATTTATTGCGATCTTTGATTCGAGTATCCCGCAGGAAAGCCGCTTACGATCGACCTAGCCAAGGTGATTTTAGCGTTACGGAACTCTCCACGCCTGTCACTCAGATGGGGTGCGCCCATGCTGGCTAACCCCGCCGATGTTGACCTCGAAGCGCAACCCGAAGCGACCGACCACGCCGACGCCGCGAAAGCCGAGCGGTCCAAGCCGAAGGTTGCGGAACTGGTTCCCGGACTTCTGAACCGCGAAGACACGGCGTTGTTCCTGGCGAAGATCGGTGTCTCGACACTCGATTCGTACTCCGCCGTTGGGGACGTTCCGACCCCAATCAAGTTGGGTGGCCGCGTGTGCTGGTCCCGTGCGGAACTCGAAGCGTGGTGCCAGTACGGGTGCCCGCACCGAACGCTTTGGAAGAAACTGTGGCCGCAAATTCGTGACCGCCTCAACAAGCCGTCCTGAAATCACCGCGTTGATACCAATCCCGAAATGAAAACGGGCCAGGACTCCGCCGAGAACCTGGCCCGCAACCAACGAGTAACCGATGAACAGTTTATTCGATGACCTACTCCCGTGCAATCGGGATGAGGGCGAACGCCGCAAAGATGCCGCGCTCGCACTTCTGGAATGTAACCGCGAAGCCGTGATCCTCGAAGGCCGGCGCGCCCTGTTGCACGTCTTGCTTATTCGTGGAACCGCCACGATTGATGACGTTCGCGGAATCGTCCGCACCCCGCCGGGTGTGAACCCGAAGGCGTTCGGTGCGGTCCCGTCGGCACTGGCGAAAGCAGGGATCATAGTCCGCGACGGCTACAAAACCACATCCCGAGCCGCCGCCCACGCCCGTCCGGTCTCACGCTGGAAGCTCATCGACGAAGCCGCCGCGAACGCATGGCTTGCCGCGCACCCGGTGCCGGAACTCGAAGGCGGTGCGAAGTGAACTCCCCCGCACTATCACCACCGATCAACGGCGAACTCGGACTTGGTGAGCCGTTCGACCGCCGCGCCGCGTTACTCATCGCCTACAACGATGCCCGCAGGGAACTGCAACGGGTTCAAGTGGACGGCACCAGCGATGACATCTTGGCTACGG
>JANLRE010001108.1:0-1021 GCA_031368205.1 Fimbriiglobus sp.
CTGAAAAGCGCCGCGAGCGAGCGGGCGGCATTGCTCGACCGCGAGTGTGCGGGCAACCCGGCGCTGCGTGCCCGGATCGAAGCCCTGCTGGCTGCGGACGATCACCCTGGTTCCCTTTTGGACCCGCGACCCACTCCGTCCGACAACGCGACCCACTCCTACGGGGACGGAAAGTTACCACCGACAGCGAGTCTTTCGTCGCCACAAGATGGGCAAGGCACTGTCCTGGCGGGTAAGTACAAGTTGATCGAGCCGATCGGCGAAGGCGGCATGGGCACGGTTTGGCTGGCGCAACAATCGGAGCCGGTGAAACGCAAGGTGGCGGTGAAGCTCATCAAGCGGGGGATGGATTCGCGGCAAGTGATCGCGCGCTTTGAAGCGGAGCGGCAGGCGCTGGCGATGATGGACCACCCGAACATTGCCAAGGTGTTCGACGGCGGGACGACCCCCCCTTCTTCCCCCCCGCATGCGGGGGGGCTAGGGGGGGTGCCGTTCTTCGTGATGGAGTTGGTGAAGGGGACGCCGATCACGGAGTTTTGCGACCAACGCAAGCTCAGCCCGCAACAACGCCTGG
Organism: Fimbriiglobus sp.; assembly: GCA_031368205.1. GTDB lineage: Bacteria > Planctomycetota > Planctomycetia > Gemmatales > Gemmataceae > Fimbriiglobus. Next base: position 575 of record JANLRE010001108.1, read on the forward strand.
AACTGTTCGTGCCCGTGTGTCAGGCGATTCAACATGCGCACATGAAGGGCGTGATCCACCGCGACATCAAGCCAAGCAACGTGTTGATCGCGCTTTACGACGACAAGGCGGTGCCGAAGGTCATCGACTTCGGCGTGGCCAAGGCGACGGGGCAACCGCTTTCGGAACACAGCATCAACACCGGCTTGGGCGGGGTCGTCGGGACGCCGGAGTACATGTCGCCGGAGCAGGCGAGCTTCAACAACCTCGACATCGACACCCGCAGCGACGTGTACTCCCTCGGCGTATTGCTGTACGAACTGCTGACGGGTTCGACGCCCGTTGATCGCAAGTCCCTCGGCAAAGCCGCGCTGCTCGAAATCCTCCGCATCGTTCGTGAAGTCGAAGCCCCGAAGCCCAGTGCCAAACTCAGCACCACCGACACCCTGCCCAGCGTGGCCGCCAACC
>JANLRE010001154.1:0-7166 GCA_031368205.1 Fimbriiglobus sp.
GGCGCTGTTCTGCTTGCTGTGGGCAAGCGCGAATGGCGGTTCCGCACTCTCGCAAACCGTCGTTACTCCAGTTTTTGAATCGGTTCCAGGAACAGTGACGCCCATGCCCGGCGCACCACCTCAAAACATCGTCATGTACCGCGGAACCGTGAGAATTACCGGACTGCCCAACACCCCACAGACTTGCACTGTCAATTTTGAATTCTTTTACCGCACGAAAGCCGTTAACGATTTGCCACCTGGTCGCTGGCGGAGTTTGCGAACGGTTAGTGGAGTTAGTGCTACGGTCGATCCGGTCAGAAAAACCGCTACCGCTGCCGCGCCTTGGCTGCAATACGACCCAAATGATTTGGAGTATTACGTTGGGGTCACTGGTGAGTCGCGCGATCCGAGCAAGCAAGTCCCAGATTTGCTGCCCCCTGGTACATCGGCGACTGTGGCACCGTGACTACTAAGAAGTGTTAATGGGCGCAGGTTCAGAATCTGCTGGTCTGTGCCCAAATAATCCTTTCAAGTAAACTGCCCAGGCGTACTTTACAAACTCCCGGACGGAGTATCATATCATGAACACGAATTCAACCAATCGACACGGTGCGACACTGATCGAAATCCTTGTTGCAATCGCGATCATTGGGATTTTGATCGGGTTGTTACTGGTGGCCGTTCAAAAAGTCCGCACGGCCGGTGTTTTAACACAAAACAAAAACAACTTACGGCAAATCATCCTGGGCGTGCATCAAATCGCGGACGAAAGGGACGGGGCCATCAAAGATATGGCCAAGTCGTCGATGAAGGGTGTCAACACAGCGGACGCCAACACGTCGCTGTATTTTCGCCTGATCCCTTATGTCCACGGCCCGTATGAGAGCCTGTCGAAAACACCGGATGGGAAGTGGATCGATCTTCCGCGGCCCCTCGTGAAATGCTATCGCAATCCTGCCGATCCGAGTTGGGATTACAATCCGGTGTTTGCACAGGACGAACTCACCAAGATCAGCTATGCATTGAACATGGTAGCGTTCAACGGCTCCATCAGTTTGGTGTCGTCAATACCGGATGGAAGCAGCCAAACCATTGCGATCGGCGACAAGTATTTTGCCAAAACAGCGAACGGCGTCAAAAACAGGTCGATTACGCAGAGCTGGCACGATTACACAAAAATTTGGGATCCAACGCGAAACAACATTTACCATGACGGCGACGCCTACGGCGAACGCCGTCCGACGTTCGCGGATGCGGGGTGGCGGGACGTGATGCCAATCACCGACCCTAAGACTGGCATCACACGAGCTTCGGTTCCTGGCAAGACGTTCGACGTGGCGAAACGCCCCGAGGAAGTTGACGCTCACATTCTCTCGACGCCGTTCCACGCCGGACTCACGGTGGCCCTGTTCGATGGTAGTGTGCGTACAATTTCGCCGAGCATCAGCGAATCGGCATTTTGGACAATGGTCACACCGGCTGCCGGAGACATTGCAAAAACAGAGTGAACACGGCAAGTCAACGGGCAGGCTCACGGTGTCATGCACCGTGAGCCTGCCCCTTTTTGCAATCACCCACCGGCGGGGCAGCCGGCGTCGAGGAAGGCTTGCAGGATGAGTTGCGCGGCAACGCGGTCGCGGCGGCTTTTGCGCTTCTTGTTGGTGAGTCCGGCTTCGAGCAAAAAGTCTTCGGCGGCGGCGCTGGTGAACCGCTCGTCCCAGAACGCGACGGGGCGGTTCGTCAGGTCGTGCAGCCACGCGCCGAACTTGCGGCACGCTTCGGATTGCACGCTTTCTTCACCGCTCAAGTGGATCGGCAGCCCGATCACGAACCCGACGACCGATTCCTTCGGGACGAGCTTTTCCCAGAACGCCGTGTCGTGCGGTTGACCACGTTGGGTGTAAGTTTCCAACGGCGACGCAATCCGTCGCTCCGCGTCGCACACCGCCAAGCCGATGCGTACCGTGCCGTGGTCGATGCCCACGACACGGCCGTGGGTGGGAAACCCCACCACGGTTTCGGCTGGCAGTATCACGCCGTCGGCACTCACAGGTACCGCTCCAGGCCGCCTTTTTTGAGCTTCGCCACGATGTCTTTCACGGTTGCTTCCTCGCGGCGGTCGGCCACGAGAATCGCATCGCCGTCTTGGATGATGAGCAGGTTGCTCACGCCGATGGTCGTGATGAGCTTCCCCGCGTCGCCAACGATGACGGAGTGAGTCGTGTTGATGCCGCAGTGCGTGGCCAGGATCGTGTTGCCGTCGGCGTCTTGCGGGTTGCGGCGTTCCAGGGCGAGCCAACTGCCCACGTCGTCCCACTGGTACGGGGCTTGAATCACCATCACTTCCGGGGCCTTCTCCATGACCGCGAAGTCGATGCTGATCTTTTCGAGGGTCTCGTATTCGTGACGGAACACCTCATCGCGTTTCGGCGTCGGCCACGCGGCGGCAATGCGATCAATCGCGGCGGACAGGGTCGGACGGTTCTTGCGGAGTTCATTCAGGATCGTGGCGGCCTTCCACACGAAGATGCCGCTGTTCCAGTAAAAGTCGCCCGAAGCCAGGAACTTCTCGGCGGTGTCCGGGTCGGGCTTTTCCTTGAAGGCTTGCACCTTGTTAATCGCCACGCCCTGTCGCTCACCCTGCTTCGGGCCGCGCTGGATATAACCGTAACCCGTTGCGGGGTAGGTCGGCGGGATGCCGAAGGTCAGCAGCGCGTTCGGGAACTCCTCCGCAAATTGGGCGGCGGCATGGACGGCGCGTTGGAACTCGGCGACGGGTTCGATGACGTGGTCGGCGGGCATCACGATCATCGTGGCGTGCGGATCGGTCTGGGCAATCAACGCCGCCCCGAGGCCGATACACGCGGCAGTGTCGCGGCCAAACGGCTCGCCGACGACTTGGTCATGTCGCAACTCCGGCAATTGCTTGGAGGCTTCATCACGGTGGCTATCCCCGGTAATCACCCAGGTGCGTTCGGCAGGAATTTGAGCGTCGATGCGGTCAAAAGTGCCTTGCAACAAGGTGCGATCGCCCGAGAACGCCAGGAACTGCTTGGGCCGCGCGTTCCGGCTCCGCGGCCAAAACCGCGTGCCACCACCGCCAGCCATAATCATCGCGTGAAGCATCAACGGTCTCCCTTGGCCAATTAAAATCCACCTCACACCCAACCCCTCTCCGATGCGGAGAGGGGAGCACTCTTCCTCCCTCCCCGTCTGCGGGGAGGGCCGGGGTGGGGTCGAACCTACCACCCTACACAGGAGCTTTCCCGAATCGGGAGGACGTTTTAACCCCCCTCAGTCCCCCCGCAAGCGGGGGGAAGGAAGAAAGAAGCCCCCGTCTGCGGGGAGGGCCGGGGTGGGGTTGCGGCTCGTCGTAGAAATAATTCGGTTACACCCCAGGGCCATTCCTTTATTCACTCTGTGCCTGCCAAAGAAGTCGAATGTCAACGACTTACGTCGATTTTGTCATCAAAATCCGCCCACAGAGTGAATAAAGGAATGGCCCTGGGTTACACCCCGACTATTCCGTGATTTCAATTCTATTCGCCCGTTGACGGCGCGATGATTTCTTTGAGCAGGTTCGGGAAGACAGCCCAGGCTTGCTGGTAGGTCGATTCCAGCGGCGCCGGAATGTAGCGGGTTTCGGACAAAAATATCGGTTGCGATGGAAGAGAATCGCCAATTCCGACGGACTCGACATACGCAACCGGGATTTCCCCGCCGATGTAGGACGCGACGGTCAACGGCTTGCCGGGCGGTGACTCAAACGGTTCGTCGCCGAACTCGTCCCAGATGGCTTTGTGAATTCCGTTGGGGTCACGCGGTGTTGGCGGGAATAGGTCCACGACGAGCAGGTTCACGCCTTGGTTGAGAATGTCCGCCGCCTTCTCCACGAACGACCGCATCGCGTTGCGGCTGCTTTTGTTCCCCGGCGAAACGATTTCGATGATAGCGACCACTTTCCCCCGCCCGTGTCGGATCACCACACGGTCCGCTCGCTTGGCGTGGTCGATTTTCATGTACCGGGAAATGACACGCGAGGTCGGCGGGGCCGTGGCGATGGCGATGCCGCCGGGTTCTCCATGCGGTTCCTGGGTATGCAGCGTGACCACGTCCGGGATCGGGCGCCCGGTGACTTGTTCCGCCATTGCCATGTATCCGGGCGGCAACCCACCGCCGTTCAAGGCATTGGTCATGTAAATGATCCAACTTTGGTGGAAGTGGTGAAAGTCACCCGCTTCCCCGCGAGTCCAGTCGTGAATTGGCATTGTGGATCTCCGTTCATTCAGGCTTAAACGTGGCGGTCACGATACATTATTTCGCAGCAAGATCGGTCCGGTGATCGTGAAGCCCTGCGGCAGTTTTGCGGCGAAGTCTTCGGCAGTCAGCGCGAACAGCGGCGAAATCTCGACCGGGTATGTGTTGCCAGTCGGCACGATGACACCGGCTTGTCGCAGCCAACGTGCCGCCAAGTTAGTCATCGCTTGTTGGACGGCGGTTGCGGAGTCGGCGCCGGTAGCGTTCTTCAGTGGTGCGAACTCGTCGTCGCGGTTCACACTCACCGCAAGCCAGCGCTCGGCATGGGGTAGTGCATCAAACACAAATAGCTCGAACTTTAGGGCGTTTTCACTCTCGGGGTTCGTCGTCGCCCCTGACTGCGTGTCGAAGTGTGGCACTTTCTTGCGGGCCGTGTGGAACGCCAATCGCTCCGCGCCGCTGGTGACCCGTTCCAAAAACGGCACGCTGAACACGTGAATCGCGGGGCTGCCCGCCCGATATTGCAGGACGCCGTCAGCATCCCGCTCTTCGGCCAGATCGCGGGGCAAGTCCGAGTATTCGATGATGCCGCAGCGGTGGTTCACGAGGGCCAGCACACCAACCTTTTCATCCGCGCGTTCCTTGAACACCACCTTCGAGGAGACTTCCGATTCCGTTTCGATGTGCCTCCCCACGAACGCCGGGTCCGCAATCGCCACGAGCGGGTTATCGACCTGGAAGTAAAAAATGTGCTTCACACCGTGTGCTTTCAAGTCCGCCAGTAAGCCCGAATCAGCCAGCGCCGTCAGGGTGCCGCCGTGACCGTTGGGCGACAGAAATAGCGTGCCGGGCATTTCAAGTAGTAGTTGTCCCGTTGCCAAGTCCAACGCGGGCATCGTGCCTTGTTGGAAGAATGTCACTTGCTCAGGGGCCAAGCCGAACAAGGAATTGTCGTGAAAGAACGCTTCCGTTTCGGCGTGTGTGGCGTGGCTCGTCATCACAAGTAACGGCATCGGGGCGCCGAACTTACGAGACAAGGCTAACACCTTCTCCGCGTGAAATTGAAACAGGCTCGCACCGCTGACCGGCCCGATCGGGTACATGCCCTTGGGCTTCTCGAACCCCAACCGACTGCCTTGCCCCCCGGCCACCACGAGGGCGGCCACTTGCCCGGCCCGCAACGCGGCTTCACCAAGTTTGATGGCAGAATCTGGAATGCTGGCGCCGTCTTCGACTGGTAACGGCGCAATTTGCTCCCGGCTCGGCAAGACCGTGTGGGGTTCGTTGCGCCGATTATAAAGTGCTTCCAGTTCGGCGAAGTCAATCCCGGCCAGTTGATCGACGAACGCAATGCGTGCGGCGGGCGACAGCGCCGCCCAACCGTGCAACAGATGCTCTTGGCCATGCGACCGCAAACGGTGAACCAGATCAGCCGGTGCCTCAGTCATCCGATGAACCCTTGTCGTGTGGTAGTTCGGCTAAGATATTTCACCACGGAATACACGGATTACACGGAAAAAGTTAGCAACTTGCGACTTGAGATCATGCTGATCGTGTTAATGAGACACACTCTACTTCTTCAAACTCATGATTTCTTCCGTGTTTTTCCGTGTGTTCCGTGGTGAATTCTAAATCCAAGTTAGAAGAGGAATTGTAGGCCGTCGTAAGCCGGTGACACCCCCGCCGGCAGGGTGCGGGTCAGTTGGTCGTAGTCCATCTCGTGGCCCATGTGCGTGAAGTACGTCTGACGTGGCTTCACCCGTTCGACCACTTGCAACGCTTGTTCGACACTGAGGTGGGCGGGGTTCGGGATTCCCGGTTTGAGCGCGTCCAACACCAGCACGTCCAAGCCTTCCAGGAGCGACCAACTGCCGTCCGGGATTTTGCTCACGTCCGTACAGTAGGCCACGTCGTCAATCCGGAAGCCGAGCACGTCGAACCGCGAATGGATCAGTGGAATCGGCGTGACCCGTTGCCCGAGAACCTCGAACGGGGCAGTTGTGATGCGGCGAAATTCGAGCTTCGGCAGAATCCCGGCGGGCAAGTCAGCAGTCTGGGCGTGAAAGGCGTAACTGAAGGTAGCCCGCACCACTTCTTCGACATCATCCGTGCAATAAATCGGCAACGAACCGCCGAGTTTTCTGGGGAACAACCGCACATCATCCAGGCCGAACAAGTGGTCCGCGTGGTAATGCGTGTAAAGCACGGCGTGGGCGATGGGTATTTTTTCGCGCAGGAATTGCACCCGGAGTTCGGGCGTGGTGTCGATGAGCAAATTCCCGGCGGGGAGTTTCAACAACACGGAACTGCGCGTCCGGTTGTTGCGCGGATTGGTCGATGTGCAAACCGCACACTCGCACCCGATCATCGGCACCCCAACGGAGGTGCCGGTCCCCAGAAAAAGAAACGTCCGCATCGCGTCCATATCTCAAGTATAAGCCCCCGAGCCGGACTTGCCGACCCGAGGGCGAGGAAGTGAAGAACAACTCTCCGCGAACATCGTCGAATCCGGCCCGCACAACCCCGCCAAGAATAACCTCGGCGTGCCCAAGATCCGCGTGCATCTAGCAGAAGTCTGGGAGAAACTCTGTAAAATCCTGAAGGTGCCGGGCCGGTAAAATTCCTTCACGGCGTTGCCCTTCAGGGCACAATGTCGTAACGCCGATTGATCGGAACACAACCCATGAACAACTCAATGGCAATGGCGCTGGCACTAGCGGCGGGGTTGTTCACGTTGGGCATCGTGACGGGGGCGGTGCAAATTCGCGGGTTGCGGACGTTGAAAACGCGCAAGCACGTGCCGAGTGACGAAGCCAGTTACTTACGCAATCGGTACCGACGGCGCTTACTCACGGCACTGGTGTTGATGTGCATCGGCTGGATGATTGCAGGTTCTCATCTCTCCGGAATGGAACGCCAAGCCGAGG
>JANLRE010000026.1:0-12198 GCA_031368205.1 Fimbriiglobus sp.
CGAGCATCGACTTGCCGGAACCCGGTGGGCCATGCAAAACCAGCGGGTTTGGGACGTGTTTCCGGTGCGATTTGGGGTGGGTTAACGCTCGAACCACCTGCCGCGCGGCAGCCACAGCCGAGGCGTTTTCGGGCAACGCAACAAACTCGCCCCAACAAGCAGGTTTCAAGCCGACACCGAACTGAGAAACGGTTGGGGACATTAAGGGAATTTATACGAAAAAGCACCCCCTCTGAGTAGTGGCATCCGCGAACCGCAAGTGCATGAAAATCAACGAGATGGAATGACCGGAACGGTTAGAAAAAACAAAGACTTAACCACAGAGTCACAGAGGGACAGAGAAGACTAAAAAGATGTATTTCTTCTTCTTCTCAGTGTCTCAGTGTCTCAGTGTCTCTGTGGTGAAAATTCTTTATTCGATTGTTGTCGCACGGCTTGCACGCACTTGATGATCCGGTCGGCAGCGTCATGAATTTCCTGTTCAGTCAACATCGGCGACAAGCTAAAGCGGATTGCCGAGCGCAATCGTTCCTCCGAAACGCCCATTGCTTCTAACACCGGCGACGGCAACAAGCTGCCCGACGAACACGCGGAGCCTGTCGAACACGCGATGCCCGCCAAGTCCAAGCTCACCAGCAAAACGTCCGACCGGCAACCGAGGAACGAAAGGTTCACCGTTGTCGGTAAGCTGCAACCCCACCCCCGGCCCCTCTCCGCGTCGGGGAGGGGAGCAAGTCCGTTCCCCCTCTCCGCGTCGGGGAGGGGGTTAGGGGGTGGGGTTTCTTCGGTTGCTTCCGGTGAATTCAGCACGATGTTTGGGATCGCTTCAAGGAGCTTCGTGACGAACCGCGTTCGCAGCTCTTCCAACTTCGCCAGATTGCCGGCCATGTCCCGCACCGCCACCTCCAGTGCGGTTGCCATGCCGACGGCGAGGGCAACCGCCTCAGTACCGGGGCGTAAACCTTTTTGTTGATGGCCCCCGAAGAATCGCGGTTGGCACTTCGTCCCGCGTTTCAGGAGCAACACCCCGACCCCCTTGGGGCCACGAAACTTGTGGGCGGAGGCACTGAGGGTTGTCACACTGAGATCGTGGAAGTTCACCGGGATTTTGCCGACGGCTTGCGCGGCATCACAATGGATGAACAGTTCCTTGTGGAACTTCTTGGCAACGTGGCGAACTGGCTGAATGGCCCCGGTTTCGTGGTTGACGAGCATCAAACAAATCAACCGCGTGTTCGGCGTGACCCGTGCCACAACCGTCGCCGTTTCGACAATCCCGCGTTCCGAGACCGGCAACCACTCCACCGCCACGCCCTGATTCGCAAGCTGTCTCAACGGCTCGATGACGCACGGGTGTTCAATCCGCGACGCCAAGATGTGCGGCGAATCAACGCCGAGGTGTAACCCCAAAATAGCCAGGTTGTTCGCCTCGGTCGCGCCGCTAGTGAACACGACTTCATCCGAATCCGCACCCAACAACGCTGCTACCTTGTCCCGAGCATCTTCCAGAAATTGCCGCGCCCGTCGTCCCATCTGATGCGCCGACGACGGGTTGCCGAACGCCTCCGCCATCACCGGCCGCATCGCCTCCCAGGCTTCCGGAAGGATCGGCGTCGTCGCGTTGTAGTCCAGGTAAATCGGCGTTATGTGGGGACTGGCCAACGCATTCACCTCAAAAATTTGCCAGACCCCGCGACATTTCAGCAGCACTTTGCTCGGCGAGTTCACACCACGTAGTAGGGCCGCACGATGATGACCTCGGCTTTCTTTCCTGAAATGGGGTCGGTTTCTTCGAGCCTGAGGTAGAACGCTTCCTCGAATTTGACTTTGCCGGTTTGGATAGTCCGGTGAACGATTTCCTCGATTTTGTGCTTGCTCCGGCGCGGCCCGCCGCTTTTGGTGCTGCCGCTTTGAACGGCTTCCAAATCCGCGCCAGCGGTTAGCGCGATAATGGCGATGTGGCCCGGCTTGCGGGACTCCTGACCGTCGGCGTGCATCCACAACATACAGTCCCCGGCTTCGGCGTAGTCTCCGGCCCAGACGATCGGCAACTTCTTGGATTTGTAGGATTGATAAAAGTAGCCGCAGCCGTTGTTCGTTTTGGTGTTGACGAGGCTTCCGTCAAACTGTTCGTAGTAACTGCACGCGAACCCGGTGCAGTCCACCCCCAAAGCTTTGTCGGCGTATTTTTGTAGCTCGTCCACGGTCGGTTTGGCGGCCCCGGTTTCGACGGCCAGTTGGAGCACGGTCTGCATTTCATCGGGCGATCCCTTGCCGTACCGCACGTTAAAAACGGCTTGTTTCTCCGAACCAGACAGAACCCGGCCGACGGCGTTGCTAATGATTTTGTCGAGTTCGGGCTGCGCGTCGTTGAACTCTGTGTTGTTCGTCATGACGTAGCGGTCGCAGTGGACCCCTGTGAACGCAAAGCGATCCGCCGGCGTCTTTTTGGGCGGTATGCCGCTCCCGGACAAGTTCTTGTACCGAGCCTGGAAATCAAAGGGAGAAATTGCCATAGCCCACTCCTGGCGTGCAGTCGCCGACATCAAACTTGTTCTTCGAGAGCTTCCTGAGAAGAAACGTGGAGTATCGCCGATTCCCCGTCCGAAGTCGTGTCGTTTCTTCTGAGAAAAGTGAAATTGTGAAATTGTAGCGTCAGGATAACAGTTGCGTTGCGGGTGAAGTGAGGTTATGTTGCACGTCCTGCTGACGAGTCACGTTTCTGCCAAGGGTGTTCGATGATCCCACCTGCTTCAGGTTGTTCCCAGTTTAATTCGACGAACCACATTTCGCGGCGGGGGCTGTTGCAAGCGGGCACGCTCGGCGTTCTGGGACTGGGGTTGGCGGATGCGTTGCGACCCACGGTCGCGGCGGAGTCTGGCAAAGGCACGGCGAAAGCGTGCATCGTGCTGTTCATGTGGGGCGGGCCGAGTCACATTGATACGTGGGATCCCAAGCCGGATGCGATGAGCGAAGTCCGTGGTCCGTTTCGCACGATTCCCACGACGACGCCCGGACTGCGGATCAGCGAACACTTCCCGAGGTTGGCGAAACAGGCCCATCAGTACGCCCTGATTCGGTCCATGACGCACAACGACCCGGCGCACTTATCCACGGTCCACCACACCTTGACGGGTCGATTGGCGCCGCGACCGAACTCGGACCAAGACCCGCCAAGCCGCTTCGATTCGCCCCATATCGGCTCCGTCGTGGCGAAGTTGAAACACGGCACTGGTCCCATGCCGGGTTTCATCACACTGCCGTGGATCGTGTCGCATCCCGCCGCGCCGGGCGGAATGGCGCCGGGGCAGAATGGTGGCTGGATGGGGCCGACGCACGATCCTTTCCTCGTCACCGGCGACCCGAATCACCCGCAGTTTCAGGTTGCTGGTCTCACGGGGTTTGCGGATGTACCGTATCAACGGTTGAATGGTCGCCACGCCCTGTTGCAACACCTTGACACGAAATCGACCGACAGCGGAGGTTTTGACACCGCCCAGCAAAAGGCGTTCGGCTTGTTGTCATCCCAAGATGCGGAAACGGCGTTTGACTTGTCGAAGGAACCCGTGGCGATGCGTGACCGCTATGGTCGGCACACGCATGGCCAATGTTGTTTACTGGCCCGACGGATGATTGAAGCCGGCACGAAGTTGGTCTGCGTGAACTGGCCGAACGACAGGCAAAATTTCTGGGACACCCACGGCAACAACTTTGAATCATTGAAAACGCGGTTGATGCCACCAGCGGACCAGGGCTTTTCGGCGTTATTGGAAGACCTCGACCAACGCGGCATGTTGGACGAAACCCTCGTGGTTTGGGTCGGCGAATTTGGCCGCGCCCCCCGCATCAGTGCCGCCAGTGCGGGGCGCGAACACTGGCCCCGTTGCTACTCGGCAGTGCTAGCCGGTGGTGGTGTGCGCGGCGGTGTGGTGTACGGTTCCAGCGATAAAATCGGCGCCTACCCCGCCGAAAACCCGACCTCCCCCGCCGACCTCGTGGCCACAATCTACACCGCGCTGGGCATCCCCCCGGACACCACCGTCCTGGACCGCCTCGGTCGCCAACTCACCCTCACCGACGGCACCCCGGTCCGCTCCATCCTGAGTTAACTAACTTGTAACGCCCGCCCCCGTTGTCGCGCAATCGGGGTGCTGCTACATTGTTGGGGTCGGAGGAGCGGTGCTCGAGTGGTTGAAGAGGCGGCACTGGAAATGCCGTATACGGGTATCCCCCGTATCGAGGGTTCAAATCCCTCCCGCTCCGATTTCGGTTTTGTGTATCTTCAATTCGTGTGTCGTCAGACTATCCGCATCACGTTCTTCACGTCAAGGCGTTACCACAACCGCGTGACTCCATAAGCATCCAGTTTCGCGTCAATGCTAAGAACTGGAATGTCCTCTGTGAGGGCTTGTGCCACGATGAGCCGGTCGAACGGGTCTTTGTGTTGTCGGAAGTACGGCAAAGTGGCGACTCGTGAAGTGTGACGAGGCTCGATGGAAAGGAGTATAAAACGATACCTCTTCAGACACAGATCGACGAAGTTGTCATACGACTGGTTTAGCGTGTAATGTCCTATGCTCAACTTGATCGCAATCTCCCAAAAAGTTGCAGGACTGATGAGAATCTCGTTCGTCGGGTCGAGGATCGTTTGCTTCGCGGTTGGACTGAGTTGCGGACCGGCAATGGTGAACCAAAGCAATGCATGTGTGTCCAACAATATCCTCACGGCATGTACTCCGCAAAATCCTTCAAGTGCTCATCGTCTTCGACAAGTATCGTGAACATGTCCTTAGCCAATCCAGGCTCGGGCCGTTTCCAAGCGGGTTTCGATTCGCCGACGATGCGGGCGACAACGTGGTTGCCCTCCGTAATCATCACCTCCTCGCCGTCGGCAAGTTGGCGAACGACATCGGTCAAACGGGTCTGGGCATCTTCAAGTGTCAAAGTGGTCATGATTCTTCTCCGGATTCATGTGCATCGTTATTGATTTTAGCACAACCTCATCACTCCATGTACTCCTTTAGATCCTCCAACGGAGCGTCAAAGTCGGGTGCCATGTAGACGATTGCGCCCTTGCACAAACCGGGACCGGGACGAGGTGACGCTGCTGTATCGGGCAGAATCGGCCATGATGTGCGTAGCATATACTCCGCAAAGCCCTTCAGATGTTCATCGTCCTCCACCAGAATCGTGAGCATCCCGTTGGCTCGTCCTGGTAGCGGACGTGGTTTTTCGACACGTGACGGGATCAGTTTAGCGATCGGTTGGTCCTTTTCCGTGATAACCAGTTCCTCACCCGGTGTGAGGTTGTGGATCAGGTCTGACAACTTGGCTTGGGCTTCTTCGATGGTGACGGTCGTCATGGTTCAGTCCTCACTTGGTATTGCCATCATACCGCAACTCGCTTCGCAGCGTCACGATCAGCAACAGCAGCGTGCCGAGGGCTTGGGGGCCGAGGACGTTGAACGTCCAGTCGTCGGGGAACATGCCCCTTAACACGGTGATGGCGAGTAGTCCGTAGCCGAACCACGCTAGCGCAATTTGCCAGCGCGATCGGGGAGAACACGTCACCACAATGATGGGTGCGATCGCGGCGAGTAGCGAGTAGGTGTTCATCTCCGTGGCAGGTCCGAACGCGGTCATCCAGATGCCGGATAAGCACAGCGCGAGCAGTAGTGATTCTGCCCGTTTTATGCGGCTGCGAAAGTAGACCAAGGCGGCGAAAAGAAGGGCGACGGTCAACGAGACGACTTTAGTCACTGTTGGAGTGGGAACCCAATCGAACACGAATCGTGGGAGTGCGGTCCAATCGCGGGGCACCCGTGAGAGTGGGGCGTAGGTTCGGTCATCGTCGCCGAGGTAGCGAACGTAGTTGCCGTATTGTTCCCACACGTAGTCGAAGTCTTTGAGCACGAACGGCAGCACGAAACCGGCAACGGCACACAGCAGAAACCGGGCACCGAATCGCCACGGCAACGCCAGCGTCATCAGTAACCCGATGGCAAACGGATACAGTTTAATCCAACCGGCGAAGCTGAGCCAAAGAGCGGCTTGCCACCACTTCATCTGACTGGCTGCCGCGACACCATGCAGTGCACCGGCGGCAATCAGTAAATTGATCTGCCCGTTGTTAAAGGACGGGATCACCAACACCGTCGCTAGCAAAAACAACCACCCCGCTTGCGACGGGGACAGTTCGGTCAACAAATTACGCCGAACCTGGATCAAGCCCCACAAGAACAACGACACGCTCACCAATCGGACGACAACGCCAGCGACTTTTGCAGGCAAATAAGTCAACGGCGCGAAGCCAGCGGCGATGAGCGGCGGGTTGCGGTAGACATCAAATTCCGGAATCGGTGCGTAGAGGTTTTCGGCGTGCAACCAGCGTTCGCCTGCGGTGAGATAGATCGGCAGCACCGTCTGCGAAGTGGGTTTTGAAGTGACCACCCGGCCAGTCACACCGACGATGAGGGCGAACCACACAATGACGGCCCACCGTAGAGAAAGCGGGAGGGCCATCCACGCTTTCCATGTGGCCAGCAGGCGTTGGGACATTGGGATTCAATGGGGGGGGTCAATCGGGGTCGTGTGTGTCGTCGTTGGATTTCTGGTGGCCGGTGCAAATGCCGCGTTTCGTGGTCTTGATGAAGGCGATTAACTCGCGGATCGCCGGGAGCGTGCCGAACTCCGCTTCGATAATTTCCAGTGCCGACGGGATCGTGTTCCCGGTGCGATTTAACAACTTGTACGCTTGGCGCACGGCGGCGATTTCCTCTTTCGCCATGCCCGCGCGCCGCATCCCGATGACGTTGACGCCGTGCAAGGTGTTGATGCGGCCCTGGCAAATCCAGAACGGCGGTAAGTCCTGACTGATCGCGGACGTGCCGCCGATGAGGGCCAACCGCCCGACGCGACAGAGTTGGTGAACGGCGGAGTTCCCCGACAAAAACGCCCGGTCGCCCACTTCGACGTGCCCGCCGATCACGGCGCCGTTGGCAAAAATACAGTGGCTGCCGACGTGGCAATCGTGCGCGACGTGACTGTTCACCATGAACAAATTGTTGTTACCAATCGTGGTCGATTCCGACCCGACCGGCATCCCGCGATGGACCGTGACGTATTCGCGGAAGACGTTGTTGTCGCCGATGACCGTCCGCGTCGGTTCGTTCTTGTACGCAAGGTGTTGCGGCTTATCGCCGAGAACGCACCCGGTGCCGATGACGTTGCCCGCGCCCAACGTGAGGTGGCCGAGCAAGTGGCAGTGCGGCCCGATGGCGCTACCGCTTCCGATCACAACCGGCCCATCAATAATCGTGAACGGCCCGACCGTGACATCCGCCGCAAGGTGCGCGTCCGCCGAGACAATCGCCGTCGGGTGAATGAGTGGTGCGGTTGGCATAAGTATGGAGTTCCTTTCCCAGATGGCCGCCGCAGCAAGACCTCTCTCGCCCACACAGCTTCTCTCAACAACTTCTCTTACGCCATTTCCCCCCCCGCTGCTAGCCCAAGTTTCCGGGGCGGTGAATGCTTGCCAGACCCTGGAGAGTCGTTTGAAATGGGCTAAGCGTTCCATCTGTAGGTAAACCGTTTGTTCACCCGACACCCGGATTTCAGGCCGAAGGTCTGGGAGCGCTCAGCCCAGGGCAAGGAGGCTTGGCGACGCCGCCCTGGGTAAGCCTTGCGGACAGATCGCGCTTGCGGACAGATCGCGCTTTTGCTTGGAGTACCGCAATCAGGTTTGCTCCGTTGACTAGTGCCTCGTAATCAGCCAGTTCTTCCGCGCTTAATTGCCCCTCGTGATGGCGGTGGGCAAGGTCTTCAATGCGGTCCTGCGTCGTTTGGTCGGCGCGAAGGTTGGCGATGGCTTGAGCAACCTCCGGGGTCAGGATGTCACGGATCTGGTTCAATAACCCGTCAAGAATTTGTCGCTGTCGGGCAACCGTCGTGAGTGCCATTGTGAACCTCACAGATTATATTGATGTGTTCTCACAATACACGAGAGCCGACATCACGTCGAGTCGGGTGATGTCGGCTCACGTCGTTAAAGTGGTTGCCTGCGCTACCCGCTTACTTCTTCTCCGGCGCCTTCGGCGCTTCGGTCGCCGGGGTGGGTTGCGGCGCGGGGATGGGTGTGGCGTTGCGGCGTGGGATGCCACCTCCGAGTCCCATCATGCTCTCGACTGTGACTGGCAAATTGTTCGCGGGTACGAGCTTCAGGTTGCCGGGGTTCGGGTACAGGTTGATGCCGTCGGTCACGAACCCGTAGGGTACGGCGATAGATGGCGGCTGCTGTTCGCCAAAGAGTTCGCGGTTCACCTTCTTCTGGAGTTTCTCCGCGTTGGCGGGGTTCGTGATGTAATACACGTTGTTAATAACAACGGGTTTTAGGTCGCACATGTCCGCGAGTAGTTCCAACACGGTGTAGAGCCGAACGTCGTCGAACGTGCCGGAGACGATCAGGTCCGACAGATTCTCGCGCAGACAGCGGGCGTCCAAAATGATGTTCGCGCCCGTGAGTTGCCGGATGGCTTTGATCGCCTCCGGGAGCGGCTTCTTGTCGATGACGATGGAAACCGGCTCGCCCATCATTTGTTCGACGAGTAGTTTCGCGGTGAACGACGATGCGAGATTTTCAACAAAGGTGGGATCAGCGGTCCGGTTTGGAATCGAAACAGGTTGGTACGCCGGGCCGATCACGATTTGGTTTCCACGAATTCGGTAGCTGCAATTTCCTGGGAAGATTGTGACCAAATCGGACAGGAACTCGCCCAGCGTGCCGGACGTGGAAATGTGGGAGGGCATCTTGGATTCAAATAGTTTGACATCCGGTGGGAGACCTGTGTTTACACCTTCATCGTTCATAGATCTATCGCCCAGCCGCTTGAACGCCGCGAGATCGAACCGGAATTCGATGTTGAGTTCTTGGGACAACTGCGAGAAAACCGCCTCAACCGTGAGGTTCTTGACGCCTTTGATCGGCATCTTTTTCGACAATGTGCTGCGAACGTTGCTCTCGTCCGCAGGCGTCGCAGTTTCGACGACATTAGGCTTCGCCATATCCAGCTTCTCCTTCGGTGCATCCAGCTTCTCCGCAACCTTCGGTTTGGATTCCGCCTTCACGGTGGGTTTCGCTTGGTCCTCGGCGGTGGCGGTGTAGTAGCCCATGCCGGCGGTGCCGAGCAGGCCAGCAGCGATGAGGCTGGTGGCCACGAGTTTGGTCAGGTTCGTCATGGTCGTTTGCACTCCGTGGGCGATGAGCAAGGCGGGCGAAAGCTCCGCGTGGCCCGTCGTGAATTTGATGACAGATTCGGTGGTCTTCAGGAACAAATCCGTCGCGAGAATTGCGGCGTTGGCGCATTCGACCCAGAGTTGATCCAACCCGACTAGGGTACCCAGCGCAACGCCGCGTTTGAGTAGCCGGTCTTTCAACTTCTGCTTCGCCGTGGCCAAGCGGGAATCGACGGTCCCGCGTGGGCACCCGAGAATCTCGGCGGCCTCCGTGTTGGTCCGGCCTTCGAGGCTGCACAGCACCAACACGCTGCGGAACTTGTCCGACATCGCTGCCAACTCTTCCGCGACGATGGCTTTCAATTCCTGTTGGGCGACCGTTTCGGACGGTTCACAGGTCGTGCCCGGCGGATCGTCAGCAAGCGTTTCGGTATCCCGTCTCGCGTTCTGCCGACGCGCCTTCAACGACACCAGTTGGGCCACCCGGTACAGCCACCCCGCCAGCGATTCCCGGTTGCGAATCCGCTCGGCATCGCGCGCCAGCACCAGAAACGTCGCTTGAAACGCATCTTCTGCATCGACGGCGTTCCTAAGCCGCGACCGACAAACACCCAACACCGCGGCACCGTGACGTTGTAAAATTGCCACGAACGCCGCTTCATCCCGGTAGGTGGCGAAGCGGTCCAATAGGTCCGCATCACTGCCAGTCGGTGGGGCTGCCAACCGGCGTGCAAACGCCGCCATCAATCGGGTCGAACCAGTGGCCATCGCGGACTCCGTCGCACATCGGGTCTAGGAGATAGTTCCCGGAGCGTTCAGGTTACTTCGATTTGATTTGGATTTGTTGGAAGAAGTGCGGAAAAAGAAGCAAAGCCCAGGGATGATCATCCCTGGGCTTTCAGACCATTTACTTCTTCTTTTCAATCTTCACCGAGTGGATGTACATGTTGAGGTCGTACTCGTTTTCCTTGTACGTGTCGTTCAGGAACGCGATTTCGAGCTTCGGGTCGCCTTTTTTGAGCTTGGCCTTGAAGGTGTATTCCTTCATCTCGGTCGCCTTCAACTCGAACGACTTCTCGACTTCCAGGTCGCCGACTTTGAGGCTCATTTTGGCCTTCTCGCCCTTGGCCTCGTCGCACGACGCTTCGATGGTGATGGTGTATTCACCGTCTTCGGGGATCTTCGCGGCTTGAGTGGCCTTGCCGTTGGTGTAGAAGAAGATTTTGCCGTCCCCTTCGTTGTACCCGACGCCTTCGGACGAGCCTTCAAATTTGAAGTCCTTCAACTCCAACTTGATCGCGTCCGCCGCAAACGCAACGCCGACCGCCAAACAGGCCACAATAGCCGTAGCAACAAACTTCCGCATTGGAGAGCCTCCTTCAATTTAACCAACATGATGTGAAACAACCCGACACTAACGACATGGGCACCCGTCATGATAGGAACTGAGGGTAAAGCGTGGCAAGGACTTTCTACCCGCCGATGCTGTGCATCGTGCGGTCGGGTTTGATGAACTGGGCCGTGTTGAAGTCGTGCCCGGCCCACTTGCCCGCCACGTTGGTGCGAATGATTTGGGCCAGTTCGGTTTCGTCGGGGTGGCGACTGCGTAGGATTGCTTTCACATCGACTTCATTCAAGGCGAACAAGCAGTTGCGGAGTTTGCCGTCGGCAGTCAGGCGAATGCGGTTACAGCTTGCACAGAACGGGCGCGACACGGACGCAATCATGCCCACCCGCCCGCGACCGTCGGCGTAGTCGTAGTCGAGTGCGGGCGCTTTCGGGTCGTGGTTCGCTGCCACCTGGAGTGTGGCGACTTCGCGGTCGAGCAGATCGAGCAATTCCTGAGCGAAGAACACCTTGTCCCGCTCCCACGCCTCCGCGCCGATTGGCATGTACTCGATGAACCGCAGTTCATAACCCTGTTCTCTGCAAAACTTCGCCAATGGAACGGCATCGTGTTCAATGAACCCACGAATGGCGACCGCGTTGACTTTGATCGGCGAAAACCCGACGGCGCGGGCTGTGGATAACCCGTCAATAACTTGATCGACGCCGTCACGCCGGGTCAGTTCATGGAAGCGGGTTGGATCAAGTGTATCCAACGACACGTTCAACCGCCGCAACCCGGCGTCGTAGAGTTCGGCGGCTTGTCGGGCCAGCAAAATGCCGTTCGTGGTCAGCCCGACATCGACGATTCCGGGGATCGCCACAATCATCCGCACCAGCGTGGCCAAGTCGCGGCGCATCAGTGGTTCGCCACCCGTCAGGCGGATTTTGTCCACGCCCAACGTTGCCGCGACCCGGACGAATTGGGTGATCTCCTCGAACGTCAACAACTCGTGTTTATCCTGAAACGTCACGTCTTCGGGCATACAGTACGTGCAGCGCAAATTGCAACGGTCGGTGACGGAGATGCGGAGGTTATTGTGAACGCGACCGAACCCGTCGATGAGTCGGCCCGAACTCGGCACGGGCGCCGAGTTCGTTGTGAAGTCCGTAATCTGTGGCAGCGTTCGTCGCAGACTCATGACGGCCCGCCAGTCGGATGCACCCACTCAGACACACCCGTCGGCGTGGTATCCTTCTTCCAAATGGGAACGAGTTCTTTGAGTGTATCAATGGCGAAGCGGCACGCTTCAAACGCTTCGACGCGGTGCGGGCAACTGACAGCCACGGCCACGCTGACTTCGCCGACACCTAGGCGACCCAAGCGATGGACCAGTGCAATTTCGCCAATCGGCCACCGTGTTCGCACTTCCGCTTCAATCTCCAGCAGCTTCTTCTCGGCCATCGGCGCGTAAGCGTCGTAGTCCAAGAACACCGTCACTTCGTCCCCGGTCAAATCCCGCACGGTGCCGAGGAACAGCACCACCGCGCCACAGTGTGACGCGCGGACCCGTTCCGTCAGCATCGCGGAATCAATCGGCTCGTGGGTGAGTTGAATCATACCCGCAGTGTATCAGCCGC
>JANLRE010000041.1:0-1975 GCA_031368205.1 Fimbriiglobus sp.
CGCGCCGAAGGCGAAGCGGGTCATTTTTCTGTTCATGCAAGGCGGCGTGAGCCATGTCGATTCGTTCGACTACAAGCCCCGCCTCGACAAGGACGACGGCAAGCAGTTCGGCTTTGACGACGCCCGCGCGCTGGCCAACACCGGGGCGCGGGGGACATCCCAACGGGTGATGAAACCGTTGTGGAAGTTCGCCAAACACGGGCAGTCCGGGCACTGGGCGTCGGACTTGTTCCCCGAAATGGCGAAGCACGTCGATGACCTCTGCTTCGTTCATTCGATGCACACCGAAGGCGTCGCGCACGGCCCGGCAACGCTGTTCTTGCATTGCGGCTCGACCAACTTCGTCCGCCCGAGCATGGGTTCCTGGGCGGTGTACGGCCTGGGTTCCGAGAGCGATAACCTGCCGGGATTTCTGAGCATCGCGCCGTCGCCCGGTAACGGCGGCGCACGCAATTACGGCCCCGCGTTCCTGCCGGCGGTGTACCAGGGTACGCCGATCGGCAAGGCGGGCGGTGCCGCGTCGGATCTGGCGATTCGCAACCTGACGACCAAGCAATCCCTCGCCGCCCAGCAGTTGCAGTTCGACTTGTTGCGGGAAGTGAACGCCGAGCAACTGAAGCGGATGCCCGGTGACACCGAACTCGAAGCGGTCGCCTCGTCGTATGAGTTGGCTTGGCGGATGCAACAAAACGCCCCGGACGTTCTCGACCTGGGCAAAGAGAACGCGGCCACGAAATCCCTGTACGGCATCGGCGACAAGACAACCGACACGTTCGGAAAGCAGTGCCTGATGGCGCGGCGGTTGTGCGAAAGCGGCGTGCGGTTCGTGCAGGTGACCTACGGCGACGGCTCCGCGAACCCGGCGTGGGACCAGCACTCCAACCTGCCCAAGCACGCCGACCACGCGAAGGCGGTAGACAAACCAATCGCGGCACTGTTGCAAGATTTGAAACAACGCGGGCTGCTGGAAGACACGCTCGTTTGGTGGGGCAGCGAGTTCGGGCGCACGCCCTACGCGGAGAAGAACGGCACTGGCCGCGACCACAACCCCGGCGGCTTCACGATGTGGCTGGCGGGGGCGGGCGTGAAGCCCGGCTTCTCGCTCGGCGCCACCGACGAGTTCGGGTTCCACGCCGTGGAAAACAAGGTCCACATGCACGACCTCCACGCCACGATCCTGCACCTACTCGGCCTCGACCACGAACGCCTCACGTTCAAATACGCCGGCCGCGACTTCCGCCTCACCGACGTTCACGGCCGCGTGGTGAAAGAAATCATTGCGTAGTCTCTCTACTTACTCTTGGTTGGGTCTTTCATGTTCGACGCTCGCCGACTTCTGCTAATTGCGGTCCTGTTTGGCGGCACGCTGCCGACGACACTCGCCGCCGACGCGGACCCGTTCGACCAATCCGGCGTGCCGATTGAAGAACTCCCGACCGATCCCAAGTTAGCGAAGATCGTGCTCATCGCCGGGTTCGCCGCGCCGAAGTTGAAGTCGGGCGAACATGAATACTTTGCCGGGTGTGCGGCGCTGGCGAAGCTGTTGAAGCAAACCCCCGGCGTGTTCCCGGTGGTGGTCCGCGACGGCTGGCCGAAGAAGCCCGAGACGCTGGCCGGCGCGAAAGCCGTCGTGCTGTTCCTCGAAGGCGCGGAGGCGCACACGGCGTTGAAACACGACCGTTTCCAGGAATTATTGAAGCTGGAAGCCGCCGGGGCCGGGATCGTCCACTTGCATTCCGCGATTGATTACCCGAAAGACTTTGGCGACCGCGTTCGGACCTGCGCCGGGGCGGCGTGGGAGATGGGTGCGGCGATGGATTTTGCGCGGTTTTTGCCGGGGTCTCGCAGAGGGTGGCGCTTTTGGGTGAGCGGCATCTGACTTAGTCGGTCTGCCAAGAAGGCCGATTATTGCGCGGAATCAAGGCGCTTTTGCGCCGCCGGGCAGCGCCCGTCCACCCCCTCGGGCGGGCGCTAG
>JANLRE010000051.1:0-4587 GCA_031368205.1 Fimbriiglobus sp.
CGGCGTCCGGCGGGTTGCTCAAGACCGTGAACAACGGCACCACGTTCAGCGTGATCTTCGACAAGCAAAGCACGGTCTCGATCGGTGATGTCGCCGTCGCGCCGTCGAACCCCAACATCATCTGGGTCGGCAGCGGCGAAGCGAACCCGCGAAACTCCGTGTCGTATGGTGACGGCATTTACAAGAGTACCGATGCCGGCAAGACGTTCGAGAACATGGGCCTTAAGAAGACGTTCCAAATCGGCAAGATTCTGATCCACCCGAAGAACCCGGACATCGTTTACGCCGGTGCGATGGGTCGGCTGTACGGGCCGAACGAAGACCGCGGGCTGTTCAAAACCACCGACGGCGGCAAGACGTGGACCAAGGTTCTTTACGTCGATGACAAGACCGGCGTCATCGACGCGCGGCTCGACCCGCAAGACCCGGAAACGCTGATCGTGGCCATGTGGGAACGCAAGCGGGACGAGTTCGACGGCTTCTTCGGCGAAGCGCCGGTTCCGGACATGTACGGGCCGATCGTGACCCACGGGACGGGTGGCGGTCTGTTCAAGAGCACCGACGGCGGCAAAAACTGGAAGAAGCTGAACGACGAGAAGTTGAAGAACGGCCTGCCGTATGGCAAGCTCGGCCGCATCGGGCTGGACTACTCCCGCAAGACCAAGGGGTTGCTTGTGGCGATTATTGACACGGACAAAGTCGGCACCGGGGTCGCGTCGCTGGTGTACATGGGCATTGTGGGCGGGGACGTTGAGGGTGGCGGTGGCGCGAAGGTGAGTGAAGTGACCGAAGGCGGACCTGCCGCGAAGGCCGGGTTGAAGCCCGGTGACATCGTCATCAAAGCCGATGACACCAAGATCGAACGGTACGACGACTTCGTCGATTACTTCGTGCAAAAGGCTCCCGGCGACAAGATCAAAGTCACCATCAAGCGTGATGGCAAAGAGCAGGTCATTGAAGTGACCCTCGGCAAGCGCGAAACGCCCGCACCCGCAACAGGCGCGGGCGGACGCAAAGGCGGCGGTAAAGGCGGATCGACAACAGGCACCACAAGCAGCAAAGAAACCACGCCGGCCACGGTGCCGCCGATCGCGGGGATCATGCTGGAGAAAGGCGACACGTTGAAAATTGCCTCGGTCACGAAAGACGGCCCTGCCGAGAAAGCGGGCATCAAGGCGGGCGACACGGTCGTCTTCTTGGACGGCAAGAAAGTGTCCGACTTCAAAGAGTACACCGCGATCATGCTGGAGAATAAAGCCGGGGACAAAGTCAAGTTCACCGTAACACGAGACAGCTACGAGAAGGTCTTCGATGTCACGGTCATTGCGAACCCACGCCCCGTGGGTGGAACAAGCACGCCCCCCCCAGCCGCAACACAAGCAACGACCCAACCACCGGCGGCAGTAGCGACGCAGCCCGCAACCCCGCCCGCTGGCACCACGTTGCCAATGCCGGGCTTCACCCCGACGACGGCGTTTGAAGGCGAAGTAAAAATCGCCTCCCTCCCCGCCGACGGACCTGCCGCCAAGGCGGGCTTGAAAGTGGGCGATGTCATCACGGCGGTCAACGGCAACGAAGTCACGACGTTCCGCACGTTCCTGCGGGAACTCCGGGTCGGCCCCCGCACGGAAGATGCTCGCAAGGTCGGCGACAAAGTCAAAATCAGCGTGAAACAAGGGGAAAAGACGCTCGAAGTCGAACTCGCCTTGGTCGATACCGTCCTGCCCGGTTTGGCGGGCGGTGGCGTGAGTCGCGGGGTTAGCGCCACGCGGCCCTACGGCCTCGGGCTGGGCGGTCAACAGCCGAACGTGCAGGGGCGACAGGGGAAGGACAGCTTCCAAACCGGGGGTATTTTCCAGTCGAAGGACAACGGCGAGACGTGGACCCGCGTGAACAGTTTGAACGCCCGCCCGATGTACTTCAGCGTGGTGCGGATCGACCCGACGGACGACAACACGATCTACGCCTTGGCCGACGTGCCGGTGCTCTACCGCAGCACGGACGGCGGCAAGCGGTTCGACACGGTCCGCACGTCTAACGGCGTTCACGCCGACGCGCACGCCTTCTGGATCAACCCCGCGAACGCCAAGCACCTCATCATCGGCTGCGACGGCGGCTTCTACGCCAGCTACGACAAGGGGCTGACGTGGGACCACCTGAACACGCTGGCACTCGGCCAGTTCTACCACGTCGCGGTGGACAACCGCCGCCCCTACCGCGTGTACGGCGGGCTGCAAGACAACGGCAGTTGGGGCGGGCCGAGCCAGACGATGCGGCGGTACGGCCCGGTCAACGAGGACTGGGTGTTCGTGTCCGGCGGCGACGGGTTCGTTTGTCGCGTGGACCCCACCGACCCCGACACGGTTTACGCGGAAAGCCAGGGCGGCGCGATCAGCCGACGCAACTTCCGCACCGGGGAATTCGCTGGGATTCGCCCACCCCGCAAGGAAGGCGACGAACCCCTGCGGTTCAACTGGAACACGCCGTTCATCCTGAGCAACCACAACCCGAGCATCTTCTACTGTGGTGCGCAATACGTGTTCCGCAGCGTGTCGAAGGGCGCCAACCTGACGCAAATCTCGCCGGACTTGACCCGCAGCAAGAAAGGCAGCATGACGCAAGTCGCCGAAAGCCCCCGCACCCCGGACATCCTGTGGGCAGGCACGGACGACGGCAACGTGTGGGTCAGCAAGGACGGCGGCGCGAACTGGACGAACGTGAGCGACAACTTCAAAGCCGCTGGTCTGCCCGGTCCGCGTTGGGTCAGTAGCATTGAAGCCAGCCACGATAAAGACGGCAAAGCCTACGTCGTCTTTGACGCACACCGTTCGGACGACGACAAGCCGTACATCTTCGTCACCGAAGACCTTGGCGTGACCTGGAAGAGCCTCAACGCCAATCTGCCCACCTTCGGCAGCACCCGCGTGTTACGCGAAGACATCGTGAACAACGACGTGTTGTACCTCGGCACCGAATTCGGCGCATGGGTTTCGACGAACAAGGGCGGAAGCTGGACGCGGCTCGGCGGCAACCTGCCGACGGTCGCGGTTCACGAATTCGCCCAGCCGACGGTGGCCAACGAACTCGTGATCGCCACCCACGGCCGCAGCATCTGGGTGACCGACATCACCAGCCTCCGTCAAATGAAAGCCGCCGTGCTGAAAGACCCCGCGACACTCTTTGCCCCGTCGCCTGCCGTCCGCTGGCGTCTCGGTGCTGGTGGCGAATCACCGTACAGCAGCACCGATCGGAAGTTCGTCGGCACCAACCCGACTCGCGGCGCGACGATCGAATACATGCTCAACAAGAAAGCCGAGAAGTTGACCGTGAAGATCCTGGACGTGACCGGGAAAACGCTGCGGAACCTCGACGCGCCACCCAAAGGCGAGGGGTTGCACCGCTTGACGTGGGATCTCTCCGGCACCAGCGACCAACCCCGCACAGGTGGCGGCGGTCGCAACGTCGGCGGTGGGCAAGTGCAGGCCGGCATGTACAAGGTGGTGCTGACCGTCGATGACAAGGAGTTCACCCAATCGCTCCTCGTCGAACTCGACCCGAACGCCCCGAAAGACATCATCGCCATCGAAGGCTTTGAAGCAGCGGACCGCGCCTACCGCGCCGAAATCAAAGACACCACGAAGCCGAAATCGGAGAGCAAAGACGACTGACCAAGTCGGGTGAAACGGAGC
Organism: Fimbriiglobus sp.; assembly: GCA_031368205.1. Lineage (GTDB taxonomy): Bacteria > Planctomycetota > Planctomycetia > Gemmatales > Gemmataceae > Fimbriiglobus. The sequence goes on from JANLRE010000051.1 coordinate 3,690, forward strand.
GGGCCACGGAGTTTAGTCCCCGTGGCCCACTGCGTTTCGACAAACCGTGCGTTAAACCGTCGAATGAAGAAATTGAAAATGCCCACAGAAGCAGTTTACTCGACATCGAGTGGCATGGTTCGAGACTATTGCTGATGAATCGGAAGCCTATGCGCCTCTTGGTCGGCTGTGAAAAATACTCCGGTTAGATGCGAGACTCCCAAGCACCCTGTTGTCGGCCGCCGTGTAATATCGCTACAACCTCTGCTATCGTTCCGTCGAAACGGTAGTACGCGACGTACCCAAAGCGGCGAAGTCCCACCGCACGCACGCCCTTGCCGACCTCACCATACCCGAGAGGCATTTCACCGACTTTTTCCAAGGTCGCTAACACCTCGTCTACGAACTCCGTACCCAACCCAGTCCGGCGAGTCTCAAAATACCGCTCTGCTCGTCGAATATCGTCACGTGTCAGTGGCGTGACCTGCAACGGTACGCTCATGAGAGTTTCCGCCCCAGTTCCTGCCGTAATTCTTCCAACGAGATGGACGCGGTAGGGTTGGCGTGGGCGGCCGCAATTCGTCGCTGCACCTCCTCCAGATGCCACGCCGGCACGGGAGGTGGACCAACGTCAAGCAAGCTGTCCCACAGCCGTCCGATCAGTGTCAATCGCTCGTCCACGGTCAGTTCATTGACAGGTAGTTCGTTAGCAGGGTGAGCCATGTGAAATTCCTTGTCGTTTCACGTCGATGTCGCGGTCAGGCAGGTCGTTCCGCCTCACTCACGATAGCATAAATCGCACCCAGAATCCCGGCCACATTGTCCAGGTAGATGCGGCGGCCGTCCAGTTGGACAGTGTTCCCGGTTAAGCGCAAAAACTGCCACGCTTCCCCGTTGGTCACGCACCCGTAGACGGTCG
>JANLRE010000080.1:0-3002 GCA_031368205.1 Fimbriiglobus sp.
CCGACCCCGGTAGGGGTCGCAGCAGGCTCCGATCACTTCTTTTCAGGTGTCCACACTTCCAGAAAGTGTTCGCTATCCTTGGCCGCTTCAAATTTCGTTGGGCGGGGTTTGTCGATTGGTCCGTAGCAGAGTTTCAGGTTCTTATCAGTGACTTCGTAAACGCCGTGGCGTCGTTCGCCTTTCCTCTGACCGTCTTTCACGTTCAATTCAAACGTCTTCGTCGCTGGATCGAGCTTCAAGTCAGCGGTGAACAGCCGGTAATGCTCGTCCTTGGCCGCATCGCTCAGGCTGTACATCCGGTACTCGGCATCTTTCACAACGAGGGTCAACAACCCGCGTTGTTTGGCGTCGGGGATTTGCTCTTTGCCGTCGTACTGAATCGACTCGGCTTTCCAAAACCCTTGGAGTTTCTTCAAGCCTTCGGGCATGGGAGATTGCGCTGTAGCCGTGCTAGCCAACACGATGACCAACACCAAGAATGCCAACGTTCGCATCGAAAACCCTCTGCGTGATTGTTTGCAATTGTGGTGCGGTTTATGCCGTGGGTGGGTCGATGCGTCAATCGCATTTCGGCTCGGTGATAAGTCTTCTATAACGGCATCATGCGAAACACTCGGGACGTTCTGATTATCGGCGGCGGCATTATTGGGCTGACGACGGCGTATGTTTTGGCCAAGGCCGGCCTGCGTGTCGAAGTCGTCGATCGAGGGGAACTGGGCAAGGAAGCTTCCTGGGCCGGTGCGGGGATTATTCCTCCGGGCAATCCGGCGTTTGCGAGTTCACCCATCGACCACTTGCGAAGTTTTAGCACGTCCCAATTCCCAAACTTCTCCGCCGACTTGGCGAGCGAAACCGGCATCGACAACGGGTTTTTTCACTGCGGTGGGATCGAATGTTTAAGTGACAATGAACTGGATGCCGTTGAACTTTGGCGACAGGAACGCATTCAAGTCGAAGTGTGGAGTCCAGCACAACTTCAGCAATCGGAACCGAGCATTGTCGCCCCGGCTGATCGACACATTTTTTGCTTGCCCGAGTTTGGGCAGGTGCGCAACCCCTGGCATCTGGCGGCGTTGATTGCGGGCTGCGAAAAACGGGGGGTGACACTTGCACCGAATTCGCCAGCCGCGCATTGGGTTTTCGCGCAATCCGAAGTAACCGGCGTGCAGATGGCATCCGGCGAAATCAAACAGGCTGCAAAGTATCTGGTGGCGTCCGGGGCGTGGGCGGAGTCGTGGCTGGAACCGTTGGGCGTGCGACCCGGCGTCCATCCGGTGCGTGGGCAGATCGTGCTGTTTCGCGCGGAAAAGCTACTTTTTTCACACGTCGTCATGGTGGGCAAACGATACCTAGTTCCCCGACCCGATGGCCGCGTGTTGGTGGGTTCTACGGAAGAACCCGAGGCCGGGTTCACGAAGGCCAACACCGAAGCCGGTGTTGCGGAGTTGATTGCGTTCGCCCACGCTCTGGTGCCGACGTTAAAAGATGCCGAGGTCGAAAAAACGTGGTCCGGGTTGCGGCCCGGTTCACCGGACGGGATGCCGTTCATCGGGCCGGTGCCGCACCACCCGAACGTGTTTGCTGCTGTGGGGCACTTCCGGGCGGGTGTTCAACTCTCCGTGGGGACGGCGCAAATCCTTTACCGCATCCTCACCAATCAACAGTCGCCGATTCCAATTGAGGCGTTTCGCGTCGATCGCACGCCGGACTTAACGGCACGTCCCGCATTTCGTTCGTGACGGTTTCCGTTTCTCCTTGGTCCATTCACCATCCATTTTCGATAATGTCCGCATGGACGCACAAGACCACCGCGCGAAAGTTCGCCAACTCGCCGACGATTTGAGTTGGCTGGAAGAGCATTGTCGCAAGCAACCGGACCTCGCCACGCACACGGCCCACCTGCGGATGGCGGCGGCATTGACTCGCAACGTCGTCGGCCCTTCCGTGGAAGCTCAGCCCGCGAAACCGTTGTTCCTCGCCGTCGTTGGCGGGGCGGGTGCCGGGAAAAGCACGGTCGTGAACTTCCTGGCTGGCGCTGTTGTTGCAGAAGCCAACCCCCAAGCCGGGTACACCCGACACCCGACCGCATGCCTTCCGGCGGCCCTTGGTGTGCAGTGGCCGACTTATCTCGGCTTTCTCGGACCATTGACGAGACTGACCGAAAACAAACCGGCCAATTTGGATGAAGACGTTTATCAGGTGAAACGGATCCCGGCCCCGCTGAACGGCATGGACCCGTTGGCGGACTTTGTGCTGTGGGATTGCCCGGACATGACGACGTGGGCGTCAAGCGGCTACGTTTCGCGGCTGATGGAAGTCGTGGGCCTTGCGGATGTCGTTGTTTACGTGGCATCCGACGAGCGGTACAACGACGAAATCCCGACCCAGTTTTTGCACCACGTCATTCGGGCCGGGAAAGCGGTGATCGTGTGCCTGACCAAGATGCGCGAGACGGAAATCGAACCGATGACGGAACACTTCCGCAAAGAAGTCCTCGGCAAACTCCCGAAGATTCCCGGCGCGGACCGCACCCCGATTCCGTGCGTGTGCATTCCCCAACTTCCCCCCGAAGTACGATCGGACCCCGCCGGGCGTGGCGCGAAATACCGGGTGCAGTTGCTCAACGAACTGCTCGTCCTGTGCCCGACGCCGGAAATCGCCCGCGCCCGCACCGTGCAAAACGCGCTGCGCTATTTGCAAACCGCAGGCGAAGGCCTGCTGGACGTGGCCCGAAAAGACTTGACCGAAATTGACAACTGGCGGGCGTTCGTGACCACGGGTCGTCAGGAGTTTGAACAGCGGTACCGCCGCGAGTTCCTGGCCGGTGAATCGTTCCGCCGGTTTGATCGCACGCGCGAACAAGTCGTCGAAATGCTCGAACTTCCCGGACCGGGTAAGTTCCTCAGTGCGGCCCTGGCACTCTTGCGGTTGCCGTACCGCTACGCCCGCGACTTCATCTTGAAACTCGTGGCCCGCCCGGACATGCCGAACCTCTCCGAACA
>JANLRE010000102.1:0-1386 GCA_031368205.1 Fimbriiglobus sp.
CAAGGCTTGTTGGGGAAAGCTGGGGTTCGCCAGACAGTCGAACAGCAACCCCAATCCCAGATCGGTATCGGGCGTCAAGACTTTGATCGAACCCCCGGCAGCCGAGAACGATAAACTGCCGCCGACGTTCTCAATCAGAGTGGCGATTTCGTTGCCGGTTCGCGTGGCCGTCCCTTCTTCGAGCATGTCCCCGACCAGCGTGGCGATACCAGACTTCGTGGCCGGTTCCCGCAATCGCACATCGGCCACAGATGCCGTGGCGACAACGATCGGCAAGCGGCGGTTCTCCAGCATGATGAGCGTCAGGCCATTCGGCAACACGACTCGTTTGGCGTCGGTCAGTGTAAAAGTTCCGCTGCCGCCGGACCCTTCGTTGCGTGCGTTTGGTGTCGCTTGACGCTGAGCCGGGATGACCGTGGCACTAGGTGCCGCCTTCAGTTCGACACCCTCCGGTGGGAGCGACCAAACGACGACGGACTTCGCTTGCGTGAGGTACTTTGCGGCCACCCGTTGGACATCGGCAGCAGTCACGGCTTGCGATTTCTCCAGGTAGTTTTTCAGGTAATCGAGGTCGTTCACGGTCGTGGCTTTCGCAATCAAGTCCGCGAGGTTGTGGACACTCTCACGGGAAAAGATGAACGACGAGAGCGTGGAGCGTTTGACCCGTTTCAATTCGGCGTCGGTCACCGGCTCTTTCGCCAGCCGTTCGAGTTCCTCGAAGACGAGCTTTTCCGCTTTGGCTCGGTCTTTCCCTTTCAGCATCTCCAACTGCACGGCAAACCACCCGGCGTAACGTCCCGTGGAACTGCTAGACGACACCGCATTGACAAGCCGTTCTTCCTCCACCAATTTCTTGTACAGCCGTGAGGTTTTCCCACCGGCAAGGATGTCATCAACAATGTCCAACACGTAGTCGTCGGCGTCACCGGATCGCACGGAATTGAAGCCGATCATGGCACGCGGCACGTCGAACTTGGACGGGAAATCTTTGCGGACTTGCTGCGTCCGGGTGACGGCTTTCGACTCGGCTTTGCGCTCGGGTAGGTCGCCTTTGGGAATGGAACTGAAGAGCTTCTTCACCAGTGCCATCGTGGCATCGGGGTCGAACCCGCCGGCAACCACGAGGGCCGCGTTGTTGGGGTGGTACCACTTGTCGTAGTGCCGTTTAATGATCTCCGCTGTTGCCCCGCGAACGTGTTTTTCTTCACCGATGACGGGGTGCGAGTAAGGTGCTTCTTTCGGATAAAGTAACGGCAGAATCGTCTTGTATTCCAGATCCCACGGTTGGTCTTCGCCGCCCTTCAGTTCGGAAATCACGGCGCCTTTTTCTTGCTGGAACTCGTGTTTCTCGTCGATCTTCACGTTGCGCATCCGGTCGGCTTCGAT
>JANLRE010000135.1:0-1247 GCA_031368205.1 Fimbriiglobus sp.
TGAGTCGCAAGTGTATATATCGAGTGTCAGGTTAATGTTGAGACGGCTGACAAATATGAGTATGACCCCCGGTTCAGGCGGTGCCTCAAACGCTCAAAATCCTAGGCTCGCCGCATGATTCTTTACCGTATGGTCTCTCAAGAGCGATCAGATGATATCGAGAAAGCAGTGCTGTATCCTCCCGGTTTTGTGTTGACCTATTTCGGCCAACAGCAATCGCCTCCATGTTCACAGTTTGCAATAATGCTGCACATGCTAGACAGCGATCGCAAGATGATCTTCGGCGATGATGTGGAAGCAGTACTCAATGACGGCATTCTCAATCGAATGAAAATCCCGATCGAATTAGCTAAAAATAAGGGGTAATTGTGCGAGTAACGGGAGGAATTCCACATAGCGCAGTGGAACGATCTTAATCGTTAAGCGGTGAAGGTGGGCTGATGCCAATTTACTTCCACACCACGGTCGATGCTTACGGCTGCTTCTCGAACTTTTCTCGTCACGGGTTTGAGTTGGTGGGTCGGTATTGGCCGACGGTCGAACACTACTTCCAGTCGCAAAAGTTCGTCGGCACGGTCCACGAGGCGCATGTGGTATGTGCCCGCACGCCGAATGAAGCGGCTGCACGCGGGCGGAGCCGTGCGCACCCGATTCGAGCGGATTGGGAAGCCATGAAAGACGAGGTAATGGGGTCGCTGTACGACGAAAGTTCGCGGTAAATGTGGACATCCAAGCGGTATTACTCGGCACTGCCGACGAGGAGTTGGTGGAGAACGCACCAGGGGACTACTACTGGGGATGCGGAGCCGACGGTAGCGGGCGAAACATGCTGGGTCGTATCTTAATGGAAGTACGCGATGAGTTGCGCCAAGGCGTCGGGCTATGAACTCACCACGTCAGCGTCATACCTAATCGTTACTCAATCGTGACGCTTACCCCGAATCCGCCCGAATGAACTTCGTTTCCACGGCTTGCGTATAAGATCACAGGGTGACACCGCTCCACGAACAGGCTGATGAGATTACGGACGAAGTGTTGCTCTCCCGGTTGCAAGACGGGCAGCAAGAACTTTTTGGCACGCTCGTGCGCCGCTATGAACGCGAACTGTACGGCTACCTGCGGCGGTACGTTGGCAACGATGACCTTGCGGCGGACGTGTTTCAAAACACGTTCGTGGCGATCTTTGTGAAGATGGATCAGTATCAGGCGGGGCGCCCGGTTCGACCGTGGATTTACACGATCGCTAC
>JANLRE010000146.1:0-10154 GCA_031368205.1 Fimbriiglobus sp.
AGCTTTACCAGATTTCGGAAGTAATGATTTTGGTTTGCTGACCGCGTTAGCGGTCACGGGCTGTAGCCACGGGTGGAGCGATTCGCGCAACCCGTGGAACCGGAGACTCCACTACTAAGCTGCCCTGGCGGGGCAGAGGAATTCCTTCGCCCCTCCAGGGCGACTTCGGAGGGAGTTACGAACCACGGGTTGCGCTTCGCTCCACCCGTGGCTACATCCCGGTGCCCCTTCAGGGCACAAAGCCAGAGCATTTAGTTGTTCAGTGAAGCTGTACCAGCGAACCTGACCAAGCGTTTTTGTTTTGAGTAAGTACGGAAAGTACATTCATTTTGGGGTGGTCGCGTGCTTGGTCCGATTTTCATGCGGGAGTTGGTGACCGTCCCTCGGCGTGCGAGCCATTACAGTTCGCGGGCGGCGTTGCTGGGGTTGCTGGGCATTCTTGGGGCCACCGCGTGGCAAGCCACGGTCGGCTTTACCCGCGACGCCACACTAGGCGAAGCCGCGCGATTTGGGTTGTTGTTGTTTCAGATCATCGTCTTCGTGCAACTGCTGTTGGTGATCTTTTTCGCGGCGCTGTCGGCGGCCAGTGCGGTGTCGCAAGAGAAGGACCGCCGGACGTTCATTTTGCTGCTCATCACCGACATGTACGATTACGAAATCGTGCTGGGGAAGCTCTTCGGCAGCTTGTTACCGATCACGATTTTGATGGCCGTCAGCCTCCCGGTCCTGACGATGTTGCTGTTACTCGGTGGCATTGACCCGACCCAAATCTGGCAAGCGTCCGCCGTCCTGTTCACGACCGCGTTTGCCGCCGGGTCGCTCGGCGGGGTCGTGGCACTGTGGCGGGAACGGACGTTTCAATCGCTGGCACTTTCGGTGCTGTTCATTTCGCTGTTCCTGAGTCTGACACAAGCGGTCGGTGTCGTTGGGCCACTGCTGTTCGGGGAAAACAGCGGCATTGACTGGAATCTCGTTCATGCGTGGGTCGATCCGTTCTCGGCGATGCAAGCGGTCCTCGACCCGCCCGCCGGTGGTTGGGACGGCATCCCGCCGGCTTACGGCTACTCGCTGGTGATGCTGCTGATCTTCGTGCTGGTGAACAGTTTTGGCATCTGGAAACTCCGCGCTTGGAACCCGAGCGGCGAGCCGATCATGCAGCGCGAGGGCGTGACGGCGGACCCGGAAGCGAACCTGACGCCGGACGAATTGAAAGCGTTCCGGGCCAAAGCCCACGCCGCACCGGGCCGCGCCCGCGCCGTCTGGGAGAACCCGATTCTGTGGCGTGAAATCCGCACCCTGGCTTACGGGCGGCGTCCGCTACTGGTGAAGTTCGCCTACGGCATCGTGCTGGCGCTGATCCTCTATTTCGCCATCACGTTGTTGCACGCCCCCGGTGGCCGACCGCCGTTCGCGGCGGCGTATGGGCTGGTTCCGATTGCGGTGCTGAGCTTCTTGCTCGTGGCCGCGCAGGCGGTCACTTCCGTCACCAGCGAGCGGGACGGCGGGGCGCTCGACGTGCTGCTCGTGACCGACGTTTCCCCCTACGAATTCGTCTTCGGCAAGATTCTTGGCGTGATGTACAACACGAAGGAATACCTCATTCCGCCGTTGTTGCTCGCCGTCTATTACGCCTTCGAGGGGCTGTACGCCAAGACCCCTGAAACCGCCGGAGTGTGGGATCGCTTCGGCACCAACTTCGGGCCGATGGTCACGGTGTTCGGGGCAATTGTGGTGATGTTCGCGTTCGTGATGGTGCTGGGAATTCACGTCTCGTTGCGGCTCACGAACAGCCGACTGGCCATTGTGAACACATTGGGCACGGTGTTCTTCCTGTCCGTCGGCACGCTGATTTGCATCTACCTGATCGTGATTAACGGCGGGAGTTTTGCGAACCAGTGGCTCAGTTTTATCGCGTTCCTGGCGATCGGCATTGGCGGCTTGCTGTGGGTGTTGACGGCGGAACGCCCGTCGTCGGCGCTGACTCTGGGTAGCGTGGTCTGTCCGCTCGCCATGTTCTATTGCGTGACCAACGTGATTATCGCCAAGCCTGGTACGGACGAATCCGCCGACCCGCTCGTTCCGTTTCTCGCGCTGGCTGCGGCATTCGGTTTCACAATCGCCGCGATGCTGGTACCATTGCTAAGCGAATTCGATGTCGCGCTCGGGCGAACCACGGCAGCGTATGAGGAATAAGAATGCGAACCTGTTTCAAACCGATCGTTTGGCTTCTGGGCATCATCGCGGTCAGTGCCTATACACCCGCGTCGGACTTCGCGCCCAAGGGTGTCACGCCGTCGAAGAATGAGGGCGAGCAACTCTCGACGTTCCCCGACGGGAAGCACGGCAAAGGGGAGTTGCGACACGAGCAGGGGCTGTCGATCGTGACACTTCGCGGCACGCCCGCCGAGATCGGCGAGCAGTTCGGCGTGTTGGCGGTGAAGAACGCGCCGAGCTTGGACGACTTGCACAAGAACTTTTTGAACGACGCCGGACTGACCAAGGGGGAAGGCTTCGCCCGGTTGCAAGCCATGCGGTTCAAGGCGAGCCTTCCGGCCGACTACTTGACCGAACTCGACGCGATGAACAAGGCGTCCAAGCGGGACATCAGCTTGGCCCTGTTCGCCAACACCGTCTACGACCTGTCCAGCACGATGGGCTGTTCGACGTTGATCGTCGAGAAGGGTCGCAGCAAGTCCGGCAACCCGATCTTTGGCCGCAACTTCGACTGGCTGCCGACGCGGGGGATGCGCGAACAAACGGTCCTGGCGGTCTATCATCCGACCGGGAAGCACTCGTTCACAATCGTCACGATGCCGCCGATCATCGGGTGCATTTCCGGGATGAATGATGTCGGGTTGTCTTGCACGATCAACGAAATCCACTTGCGGCAATCGAAGGACAAGTCCACGCTCAACTTTGAAGGCACCCCAATGTTGCTGGCCTACCGCCGGGTGCTGGAGGAATGTGGCACGGTCGCTGAAGCGGAGAAACTGCTCCGGGACATGAAGCGGGCGACGACATCCTGCCTGAGCATTTGCGACAAAGACGGCGGCGCGGTGTTCGAGATTACCCCGAAAACCGTCGTCGTTCGCACGCCCACCAACGACGTGTGCAGTTGCACCAACCACTTCCAAAGCGACACGCTCGGCATCCCGCAAGATTGTTGGCGTGCGAAGAAGCTAGACATCGTGACGACTGCCAACGGCAAACTCGGCATCAAAGATGTGTTCAGCCAACTCGACGACGTGAACCAGGGCAAGAACACGATTCAATCAATGGTCTTTGAACCAGCCGAACGCCGCTTGCACCTGAAAGTCGGCAGCGAACCCGCCACCAAGCTCAAAGCGAAGACGTTTGATCTGGGCAAATTGTTCGACGCGAAGTGAACCAACTCGGTTGCCGTAAATGGCACAAAGATTGTGACGGCATTCGCGGCATTGCAATTTGCTCGTTGTCGCGTGGCACTACCGTCCCGCAAAGAAACCATGACGATGCACATACCCCACGGAAACGCCGTGTGAACGGAACACGACGACGGTCAGTTGCAACACCGCCTATTATTCTGAGCTAACGCGCACAGCCGTGTTTGATGAAAGCGTGATGAAAAATATCGGGAACAATTGTGAAAATCTGTTGCTCTAAGGTCTTGCAGTAACTATTATTGCCGTTGGTTAAGTGCTGCCAGACTCGTATCGCTTTGTAATTTCTCCTGAAGTGATCTGCTTGACCCACCTCATTAGTACGGGCCTCTCATTGTGTCGGGATATTCCCGACCAGTTTTTTGTCAATTTCTTTTATGTGAAGGGACTATTATGCCTCGGTTCAATCGTCGTTCACGTGACGGGTTCACGCTGATCGAACTGCTGGTGGTGATTGCGATCATCGCTATCCTCATCGGGCTGCTATTACCCGCCGTCCAAAAGGTCCGCGAAGCGGCGGCTCGGGCGACCTGCCAAAACAACCTGAAGCAACTTGGGTTGGCCGCAAACAACTATGAGAGTTCCTATCAGAAACTTCCACTCGGCTTCCACGATACCGTGACTGTCAATGGTGCGATTCAACAAGGCTCGAAGGCTGGCGTGCTTGTGCAGCTTCTGCCATACGTTGAACAAGAAAACCTCTACCGTCTCATCCCGTCGCAGGTTTACACGTTAGGGGCCAACACAGGTGGATTGGATTGGGTCAACTTCCAATTCCCAACGACCTATGCGGCGTCGCGCAACCGTGTGAAAACTTTCGAGTGCCCCTCGGACAACCCTTACGAAGCCAGCCTTGCCATCATCACTCGAATGGGTTCAGGCAATCGTCCCAGCACGAATAGTGGTGCGGGTTCGGGTAGTGGCTATACTGTGTCCGGTTTGATTGCTGCTGGTGGCCTTCCTGGGTTGTCGAACTACATTGGTGTCGGTGGCACGTTAGGCAATTACACCGTGACAAACCCTGCGTCAACGACACAGCCATTCTATGCCGGCCATTCGGGTATTTTCGGTAGCGATATTCAATACGGAATGGCCGCCAACACCGATGGGACTTCAAACACCATGATGTTTGGCGAGTATCTCGGTGGATTCAATGCCACGTCTGGAGTTGGTCGGGAATGGTCCTTGGCATGGATGGCCGCGAATGCGATGCCTAGCTACTGGTCGATTTCTACCGACAAAAAGACACTAAATCACTTCTATTCATTCAACAGCAAGCACACGGGTATCGTTCAGTTTTGCTACATTGATGGACACGTTCGTGGCATTCGGAATTCTGGAATCAACGTCCCTGCCAGCGCAGCGGAGATCACGACGCCAACTGGTTCACAGTGGCAGATCCTCCAAGCAAGCACGGGTAAAGCCGACGGTGACGTAATCAGTTTTGATTGATCGACTGCTTTGAATTCCCTGACTTATCATTGAGGTGAAGGCCGTGAAATGGAAATGTCTTGTGTTCTCAGCCATGCTCGGTTTTCTGACTGTTGGCTGTGGCGGCGATTCAACTGCTGACCACAACAAGAACCTGAAGCCGGTCACCGCCAAAGTGGAAGACCTACAGGGTGCCAGTGTTGGTGCCGCTGGTAAAGCTGCCCAAGCGCCAAACCCAGCACCTAAAGCTAGTTCTCCTCCGTGATCTACGGAATTGATGTTCCAAATGTGTTGAAACGCAGCAGCCTGACCGTTAGTCAGGCTGCTTTTTTGTGCTAACGAACACACCCGACAGTTATTTGGAGCGATCAGTACCTGCGTGCGTAAATTTGCTACTAACAATTTTTCCCAGAAAATTCCCAGATTCCCCTTGTGCTTTTTCAATTGTCTTGTTTATTGTGATGAATGAAGTGTGAAGACTCGCAAGTTTCTACTTCGCAGTCACCACAGGAATCTCGCTAATCCCTCTTGTGGTGGTCTGACCTCTTCCGCCAGTTTGGCGACTCTCCCTGTCGATCTGCACCCTTCTTACGGGGGTGCTAGTTTTCGTTTCAGTGGTGGCTTTATTGCCATCATCACTCTTTGCTTGGTCCCTTTTTGAAGAGGTGCCGTATGGTTCGTTTTCGTCGTTCGCGTGCCGGGTTCACGCTGATCGAACTGTTGGTGGTGATTGCGATCATTGCCATCCTCATCGGGCTACTCTTGCCCGCCGTCCAAAAGGTCCGCGAAGCGGCGGCTCGTTCGCAGTGCCAGAACAACCTGAAGCAAATCGGTCTGGCAGCGATGAACTACGAAAGTTCCTATGGTGCCCTGCCTATGGGTTACTACGGGCAGTTTCCGAACGTGGGCTACGACGAAGCTGGTTTTGCGTTGGACTACACAACTGGTATGAGCGCGCTTACGGTCATGTTGCCGTACCTTGAGCAAGAAAACATCTACCGTCAGTTGCCCGCCGTTTTGTTCACCGAGAGCGGCATCCCAAACAGGGCTGGTTACCTGGACGACTACACTTACGTCGGCGGTGTACCCGATCCGAACATTGCCTGGAAGATGGCTCAAAACAAGATCAAAATGTTCATCTGTCCCTCGGATTCGGACGAGCAACAAACTGGCACTCCAGCCTATTACGCATCAGGCACGGAACTGATGACGATGTGGTATTGGGCTACGTACTACCCGCTCGCCAAGACAAACTACGCCCCGCTGATGGGCTGTGCGGGCGACCGCGCGGTGACCGTCTCGAGTCGTTATGGCCCCGGCGCCAACATCAGAAAATACTCCGGCATCTTCAACAACCGTTCCCGGACCAGACTGACTTCGATCACGGACGGCACGAGCAACACGATGATGTTTGGCGAAGGGATTGGGGGCACTACGAACGGCGCGCGCGATTTTATTTGGTGCTGGATCAACGTTCACCCGTTGCCAACCCGCCGAGGTATTTCGGCCGATTGGCGAAACACGGGTTGGAACCAATTTGCCAGTAAGCACACGGGCATTGTGCAATTCACGTTTGGTGATGGCTCCGTTCGGGGCGTTCGTCCCGGTGCCACGGCAACGAATAATCCCGCTTCCGCCGACTGGTACACGCTCCAACGCATGGCCGGCATGGCGGACGGCGAAGTCATCGATTCAAACAGCTTGTAATCAGGTCTACCCTCTTTGATTTCCCATGTTGGGGCAAGGCAGTCGGTTCGTGATTCAGACTGCGAAATTGATTGCCTTGCTCGATTGACACTCACAAATACAGGCTTTATCGGAGATAAAATGAGAGTTCGGCAGGTTGTTAACCGTTCGCTGCTTTCGGCAAGCGTGTTCATTGGACTTTCAATGTTCGTTTCAACGGGTTGTTCAAAGGGTGACAGTGTCGAGAAGCCAGCGCAGTACGCTCCCCCGCCAACTTCTCCACCCGTTGGAGGGGATGGCATCGCAGGCAAACCGAGTAGCAAAAATCAAAAGCGGAGTACGGCGGGCGGCCAAGCCGAGTAGGTGGGAATAGTCGGTACGGATTCCCTTCGGACGTCCGGTCGTGAATCGCATTCGGAGACTCTTGAGTCTCCGAATGGCGAACTGAAATTGGTCGCTCTCGTAGCCCATACTTAGCGTGTTTTTCGAGAGTCGAGCAATCCGCTGACCCGTCCTGGTGTCGTTCGTAAGTCACATCGGCTACACTTTCAAAATCGACACGACCAAGTATTCCCAGAAAATTCCCAGTTTCCCCTTGTACTCCTTCACCTGTAGCGTTTATCTTGATGTTTGAAGTGTGAAAACTCGTCATTTTCTGCTTCGTAATTGCCACGAGAATCTCGCTAATCCCTCTCGTGGTGGTTTGACTCGACCAGTCTTTTTGACTTCTTGAGCCTGTTTGGCGACTCTCTCTGTCGGTTCGTACTGTGTTTCACACGGTACTAGTTCTTGTTTCAGTGATGGCCTTATTGCCATCATCACTCTCTGTTTGGTCCTTTTTTTGAAGAGGTGCCGTATGGTTCCGTTCCGTCGCTCGCGTGCCGGGTTCACGCTGATCGAGTTATTGGTGGTGATTGCGATCATCGCCATCCTCATCGGGTTGCTATTGCCCGCTGTCCAAAAGGTCCGCGAAGCTGCCGCTCGCTCGACCTGCCAAAACAACCTGAAGCAAATCGGGTTAAGCGCACAAAACTACCACAGTGCCTTCAACTCATTCCCGACAGGTTATGTTGGCCCATTTGATGACTTGAATACGTTTGCACCAAATTCAGGCTCTTGGTTGGGTTGTTTGCCGATCTTGTTGCCATACTTGGAACAAGAAAACGTTTACCGTCTCTTCTCCAACACCCTTTCGACACCGCTCGGACGACTGGACGATCCGAATTCAAAAACTGCCAACTGGTTTGAAACGCCGACTTACCCACCAGTGGCGATGTACACAGGTGCCAAGAACCAGATCAAGACGTTCTTGTGCCCATCGGCACCCCAAAACCCACCCAACACGATTTCGGGCGACTCTGGCTTCATCATCGGCATGACACAATGGAACACGACAGCTTCACTCGTCGCAGGCACAATTTGGTACGAAGACTCGGTCGGGGTTGAAATTTACATGCCGTTGGGATGGACGAATTACGCGGCATCTTGTGGCAGTGGTCGGGGTGCCAATCCCACAACCAGCAAATACAAAGGTGTTTTTGCGAATCGGACAACCCTTTCGATCCCGGCGATCTCAGACGGGACCAGTAACACAATTGCTTTCGGCGAAACCTCGGGTCGGACTTGGCCAACGACGCTCACCAAAACCAACCGCTTTGCTCACAGTTGGATGGGTGCTAATGCCGTTTCTACAGTACGCGGGACGGGTAGCGGTATTAACTCCAGTCCGTTACAGTTCAACAGCTACCACACGGGTATTGTCCAATTCGCATTGTGCGATGGCTCGGTCCGTGGAATTCGCAGCGGCATCCCGGCCAACAGCACCGACTCATCTTGGAAAACACTTCAGGCGCTCGGTGGCTACGCCGACGGGGACGTGTTCGATAGTTCAATCATCGGCAACTAAAGTATAACAACGACCACTTGCCATCTCGTTGTAGGAAAATATTCTCTTTGAGATGGCTTTGCTGTTTTCTGACTATTACCACATGAGGACCATGATGATTCGCCGCACTGCATTGCTGTTCACTGTGATTGTTCTTTCGATCGGCGCCGTGGGTTGTGATTCCAAGCCGGTGTCCACGAATAAGGATCTTCCTTCGGTCAGCTCCGAAGGGAAAGACAAGAAAGGTAATGCAACCAAGTCCCTGTCAAACGAAATCCCGAACCCAAAGTAATGCTCCGACTTCAGTGTTTAGTTGATCGGACTGGGTTCAATCGGTCACGAGATGGTTTCCCAGTATAGTTACCGATTACCATTCGGAACTATACTGGGTGTTTTCATGTCCTCCCCCTCGCACGTGTCGCCACTCTGGAACATCCCGAATCTGCTTTCGCTTTCGCGGCTGCCGTTGGCGGTGGGTCTGTTTGTTTGCATTTCTCATAACGCATGGCTGATCGGGTTACTACTCTTCGGTATCGCCACGCTCACGGATTGGCTGGATGGCTGGTGGGCACGGCGGTACGGGCCGGTCACGGACATTGGCCGCAACCTCGACCCGCTTACGGATAAAGTGCTAATCGGTGGCACATTTATTTACCTGATCCCGGTCCCCGAAGCGGGGATTTTGCCGTGGATGGTGACCGTCATCATTTGCCGCGAACTGCTCATCACCGGGTTGCGTGGCATCGTCGAAGCAACGGGCGTCAAATTCGGCGCCGACTGGTTCGGCAAGCTCAAAACCGGCCTGCAATGTGCCGTCCTCATCGGCGTGCTACTCCTCCAAACCTGTCGCCAACACAACTGGCTCAGTGACACCCTGCCGTCACTGGAAGTGATCCAACACTTGCTCCTCTACGCCATGCTCCTCGCCACCGTCGGCAGCGGCATTCAGTATTGCGTCAAAGCCACACGGGTGCTGAAAACCCCACGCTGAGGCTGGTGCGACTCACCATATTGTGCGATAATTACCGGCATAACTTCCGGAGTGTCAGCCATGCCGATTCACGATTGGACCCGCGTCCACAGTGCGGTCTATCATTGCTTTCACGTGAGTTGGGTCTCGTACATTTCTCGCGTCTTGAATTGCGGGCTGCTCCCAGATACTCACTACGCACTTGTTGAACGACAACCGGAGGCAGTAATCCTGGAAGAGACACAACGCGAAAGAGAGGTCAATGTTGTCGTTCACATGCCCCCGTTGTTGCGGCACTATGCCGAAGCGTGGGTGGATGAGTACACCGTAAAACGCCGGACGATTGCGATTCGCCTCGCCACCGATGATCGGGTGGTGGCTCTGTTGGAAATCGTGTCGCCAGGGAATAAAAGCAGTCGGCGCGCAATTGATGCATTTGTGGATAAAGCCGTTGACTCGCTCCATCGCGGTTACCACCTCGGCATTGTCGATCTGTTTCCGTTCGGGCGACGCGATCCGTATGGTATTTACCATTTAATCTGGAGCGAATTCGACAGCAAGCCTGTGTACGAAATGACCGCCGATGAACCGCTGACTCAGGCTACATTTTACGCCGGTAACCCGAAGAGTGCGTTCCTCGAACCGACCGCCGTAGGGCGAGATTTGATCGACTTGCCGGTGTTTTTGGAATCGGACCTGTCGGTGTTAGTTCCGCTTGAATCCACGTATCAAGAAGCCTTTCGGACAATGCCGAAGAGGTGGC
>JANLRE010000191.1:0-1075 GCA_031368205.1 Fimbriiglobus sp.
CCCAGGACTTCGCCCTGGGCTGACAGAACGACCCTTTCAGGGCCGAATACCTAGGCCGTGTTGATTGAAGGCCGGTCAACGACGGCGGCCAGAAAATCTCATTTGAGACAGATCATTGTTGCGGCCAGTAAGACCATCCCCAGAAAGTTCCGCGCTGTCTTCTCGTACCGCGTCGCCACTCGCCGACAGTGCTTCAACACAGTGATGCACCGCTCCACCTTGTTGCGTTCCCGGTACACCACGTTGTCGTACTCACGCGGATTCACCCGGTTCTTCCGCGGCGGAATCACGACCGCCGCGCCGCGTTCCTTCACCGCCGCCGCGAACGCATCGCTGTCGTAACCTTTGTCACCCAACACGGCCTCGGGCTTGTGATCCCCCAGCAACGCTTCCGCGTGCGCGATGTCCGCGTCTTGACCCGGACTCAGGTGAATCGACACGGGATTTCCCAGCGCATCCACCGCTACATGAATCTTCGTCCCGAACCCACCCCGCGACCGACCCAAGTCTTGATCGTCCTCACCGCCGTTCATTCCCGCCGCATGGTGATGCGCCCGAATCACCGTGCTGTCGATCATCAGCCACTCCAAATCCGGGTCTTGAACCGCGTCAAAAATCCGTTGCCAGACCCCCTTCTTGCACCACTCGTTGTACCGATGATAAACGGTGTCCCACTTGCCGAACCGGTCCGGCAAATCCCGCCACGCAATGCCGGTCTTGGCGACGTACCAGACGGCATTGAGGAAGTTGTGATTGTCCTTGGCGACCCCGCCATGTCCACCCCGTTGACCGGGGAGCAGTGGTTGAATTCGCAGCCATTTGTCAAGGGGAATTTCGTGGCGATGCATCCGTGCGCTCCGGTCCGAGTTTGCCTGCCTTACCGAAGCCGTTTACCAAGCCGCCCAGATTCCAGCAACATCAATCAACACGCCCTAACGCTCGCCTGGGAAACCTTCGGCCCCGGTGCCAAAAGTTATGCGGAATAATGAGGGTCTTGGGGCTGGAACGGGCACCGGCGGGATGGCGGGTGGGATCAAAACGGGTGGGCCTGGGTCAGGTTGACGAGGTCGGCGGC
>JANLRE010000194.1:0-4070 GCA_031368205.1 Fimbriiglobus sp.
CAGGATGAACAGGATTAAACAGGATTAGAAGATCTGATTTCAAATCCTGTTTAATCCTGTTCATCCTGTCTAAATTCTTCACGCTTTCGCCCCGATCATCGCTTTCAAACTCGGCACGCCGACGCGGGTACAGTAGTCGCCGAAGTTCTCTTCGCTGATCCGGTGCGCCTTAAAGTGCGTGAAGATCGTTTTCAACTTCGGGGCGATCTGCTCGATCGGAACGGAGTCTTCGAGTTGCGTGTTCATCCGCCGCCCGAAGCTGTCGCCGCCGATGTACAGCGTGTACTTGGTGCCGCCACGACCGACGATGCCGACTTCGCTTTGGTACGGTCGCGCACACCCGTTCGGGCAGCCGGTCATCCGCACGCTGATCGGCTCGCCGTCGAGACTCAGTTCCGCGAGGTCTTTTTCCAGTTGTGCAATGACGATGGGCAAGGATCGTTCGGATTCGGTGATCGCCAGCGGGCACGTCGGAATGGCCGGGCAGGCCATGCTCCACTTCCGCACCATCGAGAGGTTTTCCGGTCGTGGAATCCCGTACTCGTTCAACAGCGAATCGACGGCGGGTTTATCCTTCGGGTCGATGTCGCAGAGCAGCACGTCTTGTTGCGGGGAGATGCGGACCGTGCAGTTCACCTTTTTGACGATCTCCCGCACCCCGGACCGCAGCCGGTAGCTGCCCTCGTCCTTCACGCGACCGTTCTCGACACTCAGGCCGAGGAACCACTTCCCGTCACCTTGCGCGTACCACCCGAGGTGCAAATCGACGCCGGTAATCGGGGCGTGTTTCGCGGGTTGGAGCGGCTTCTTCCAGTAGTCGCGGAGTAACACCTCGCGGACCTTGTCGATGCCCCAATCGGCGACGACGTACTTCAACCGGGCGCGTTTGCGGTCCGAACGGTCGCCGTGGTCGCGGTAAAATTTGATGACCGCTTCCGAGAAATCAACGACCTCGTCCGGCGTGACGAACCCGAGGCACTCCGCGATGTACGGGAAGGTGTCCGACCGGGCGTTCGTCTGCCCCTGCCCGCCGCCGACGTACACGTTGTACCCGACCGGCTTGCCGTCCTCGACGATGCACAAGAATCCCAGGCAATTCGCCAGGATGTCCGTGCAGTTGTCGTTCGGCAACGCCAACGCGACTTTGAACTTCCGGGGCAGGTACACCTTGCCGTAAATCGGCTCCGCTTCCTGAACCGGCAGCGCTTCGGGGTCCGCGACCTTCTCGCCGTTCAGCCAGATCTCGTGGTACGCCTGCATCCCGGACTTCGGCGCGAGATGGGCAGCAATTTCATCCGCAAGGCGTTGCATCTGCTTGCGCGCCGGGTCCGGCAGGGGTGCCGGGCACGCCATCACGTTCCGGTTCACGTCCCCGCACCCGCCTAGGCTCGTCACGAGGGCCTTGTTGAACCCCGCGATCGTGGCCTTGAGGTTCGACTTCAAAATGCCGTGGAACTGGATGCTCTGCCGCGTCGTGAACCGCAGCGTGCTATTGGCGTACTCTTCGCACAGCCGGTCCATCACGAGGTACTGGTCCGCCGTCAGCTTCCCGCCCGGCAACTTCAGCCGGATCATAAACATGTAGACTTTGCTGGCCGCCGCACCCTTGGGACGGTTTTTCCGCGCGTCCCGGTCTTCTTGCTGGTAGCTGCCGTGGAACTTCAGCAAGTTCTTCGCCTCATCCGAGAAGTGGTCCGCATCGGACGCCAACTCCGTCGGCAAGCTCCCGCGAAGGTACCGGCTCGATTCCTTCATCCCCTCGACCGGGGAAAGCTTCGGCTCCGAAGTGGTCGGGACATCCGTTGACATACTGTTCCATTCCCTACAGGAGAGGCTTCAATCGAGCGCCAGTCTCGGCGCGAGTGTAGTAGTTGATCTTATCGCCCCGTGGCAATGCCAACAACGGGGCGGGCGGACTTTGCCCTAAGTTGATCGGTGAAGTCGGGTTTTTAGCCATACGATCTTCAACACGGTCTAGAGTGGCATCAAGAAGCCCACTGCACAAACAGCACCATAATTCTTTCAGAACGCCAACGACGCTTTGACTTGCCGATTTTTCGCTTGACACACATTTTAAGCAACGGCACGATGTAAGTCGTAAAGTCGGCATTGTGTTACCAGTCGCTGACGATTGGCCCGGCAACTCTTAAAACACGAAAGCATACAGCCATGCCGTCCCCGTCTCGTTACGCGCAATGTATTCTCGCATTGACCGCTGCCTTCCTCTGCACTGCTGCCGAAACGATCAGGGACCGTGACTTAAAATTCAGTATCACTGTGCCTGACGGGTTCGAGTTGGCCAAAGGCGAGATGGTGGTTACAGACGATCTTTATCATTTCTTCCGAGCGCCAAGCGAAGCATCCAAGACACGCACAGTCATTCGCATTAGCCGGCTTGGGGGAACGCTCCCGTCAGACTTTCCGATGAAAGACTTTACCCAAGCCGGGGTGCGGTTCGAGGTGACGCCCGTGAAGTGGAAGTCTCACACCATCCGGAAGGCGAAAGCGGGGATGGAATTGAATGGCGAACGAATCGTTGTGCTGATCGTTCAAGTCCCACTAAAACCAGAGGCAATCTCGATCAACGTCGCCGGGGCTGAGAGCAACCAAGAGGAACTCTCGACACTGTTGCTAGGTGTCCTCGCCTCACTTGATGGCGAGTCAAACTGGGTGAGTGAAAATGGCGAGTCCACCACCGAGGAAATGAAGAACGCAAAGAAGGCAATTACGAGAGATTTATACCTCTGTTTGCTTGTCCCGGTGGCCATCGTCGTTGCGATTTACATTCGACGCCAGAGTCGGCGTGACCAAGCAAGTACCTAAGCGGTTTTCTCGGTTGGAATCCGCATGGTATCGAGGTCAAGACCACGAACCAGCCGCAGTAACCGACACCGCCACATTGCGATTCTTCGCACTGACTTCAGCCGTCCGAGTACGGTGCGGCGCAATTTGATCGGTTAGCCGCCAGCGAGGAAGCCCTGACTGGTGGCAACCGCTATCATAACTGGACAAGCCCCCGGAGTTCCGCCATGCCGCTGACCATTGCCATTGATCCGCCCGCCGACCTTGCCCGGTTCCGGTTGCCGATCGCCGTTGCTGCCCGGCTCCGATCGCTGCTCGACCGCCAGGACGCCGGGAACCCCCTGTCCGCCGACGAGCGGGCCGAGGCCGAAGGGTTGGTGGGATGTGGCTGACCTGCTCACCGTGCTGCGGCTGCGGGCCGAGCGGGGGGCGGCATGAGCGACATCCCCGCCAGCCTCCGCGAGGAGGTGGTGCTGCGGGCCGGGGGTCGGTGCGAGTACTGCGGGTTGTCGCAGGCCGGGCAGGAAGCCACGTTCCACATCGACCATGTCGTTCCGCGTGCAGCCGGTGGTCCGACCGAGGCAGACAACCTGGCTTTGGCTTGTGTGTCGTGTTCACTGCGGAAGTGGGCGCGGCTGACGGCGTCGGACCCCGAAACGGGTGTGGACGCACCGTTGTTCAACCCGCGTGCCCAACGGTGGGCAGATCACTTTCGGTGGGAGGGCGTGGTCGTCGTGCCACTCACCCCGACCGGCCGAGCCACGGCCGCTGCACTGGCGATGAACCGGCCGCTAGTCGCGGCGATCCGGTGGGAAGAAGCGGAGCGAGGCCGTCACCCGCCCCTATCGAACGGAGCAGGAGATACCCCACCTTGACCCGATCCGACACAGTTCATGATCGTCTACAACAAGCCTTTGCACCAACACAACGCGGCATTGTCGGGTTGACCGAGCAGTTGCTAAATGCCTGTGTCGGTGGCGACGTGGAGTTCGAGCGCCTCGGGGACCGCGTCGTTTGCCATTGGACGGAAAACGGGGACACTCACGATGCGACTGTGCCCCTGCCGGCCACTGCGTTCCGGGCAATCCTGGCTCGAATCGCCGTGCTCTGCAACGAACACAGCCCCAACTCCGTCAGTCCATACGGTGGCGACGGCTTGCTTGCCATCGAAGGCGATCCGTTAACGCACTTTCAAGTTACTTTTGTCAACACCCCCGAAAAGCAACATCTGAAGCTGAAGTGTACGGGCGCGAAAGTTCTCAACGCGG